>DASRZD010000443.1:0-2135 GCA_035686805.1 Armatimonadota bacterium | reverse complement strand
GCTGTGTCGTGAGCTATGTATCCCGGACTGCAACAGCAGGTTCGTTCATGGTGTCCGCTGACGCGCATCAATCTCTCTCATCCAATCCAGTGCAGCTTGTGCCGAGCGCGGGCGCAGATCACGCCTCTTCTGTGTTACTGCCTGGATGAAATCCCGCATAAGTTCCGGTCCCGATATGCCGATGACAAGTGGCGGCATTGGTAGTATCTCAACCCTTCTTAGCTTCTCAAGATCGTTTGCAGGTAGTGGAGTCAAGAAGGGATTCGTGCCGGTGCCGCACTCGTATAAAGTTACGCCCAGTGCGAACAGGTCTGCCCTGGAGTCGATGTCAGGCTTCAGATTTCGGCACTGCTCAGGTGACGAATACCCTAACGTAAATTTGCCGAAAGGTGCGGCTGTAGGAGTCATCGACGGCAACGTGAGATGGCGGGCGATGCCAAAGTCCAGAAGCCAATAGTTGCCGTGGCCGTCACGCATAATATTCTCCGGCTTCACATCGCGGTGAACAATCTGAACCGTCTCCGCCTGGGAGAGTGCTTCCAGCATCTGAACGCCCAGTCTTATGACCTCTTGAGGGGTGAGAGGGCCTTTTCCGAGGACCTGTCGCAGTGAGTCCCCGAGGATCCTCTGCTCCCTCAGCCATATGAACGTTCCGAATTTCGTATTGAGCTGACCTTGATCCAGAATCCGGGGCACCCGGGGCGACTGTACTCTCGCTACAGCGAGTATTTCTCGTCGCACTGATTCCGTTTCTTGCTGAGGATTTATGAGCTTCAATACTACGTCGCCGTCACTGGCATGCAGAGCTGAGAAAACCTCCTTCTGGCCACCACGCCCAAGAACTTGCAGGTTCTGGAGGGATGGGAATGCTTGCTGTAGCCATGCTATGTCGATTGGCATCAGTTCACCGATACTTCGATGGATGCCCGCCACGCCCATTCGTTCAGTTGCCACGAGGCATAGGAGCGCGGGAGCATACGTGAGCGCCTAAAGGATAAGCTCGAATCGGCCGTCAAGACACCGATGCCATGTGCCGACGCGACCGACGCAAGTTTGCCCTTGGTATGTGAGCCGGGCACCAATACATACGAATCGGACGCGAAACACGTATTAAGAAATGCCTGCTGCACTGCGGTGCTCCAGGCGCTCATCTTTGCTTCAATTGCTACAATCGCAACTGTTGCGAAGATCAAGGAGAGAGGTTTAGCTCTCCAACCGTCTCGTACCTGCAGAATAAGATCCGCACGCTGCAGTCGTTCTACCCGTGCCTTATATCCGGCTCCGAACAATCGAAGCATGTCACTTTCCGGTTGCCGCCCGCGAGCCACAAGGTGATGAAGCAGTCTGAGATCGTGTGCCTTGACATTCT
This sequence comes from Armatimonadota bacterium, assembly GCA_035686805.1. Classification (GTDB taxonomy): domain Bacteria; phylum Armatimonadota; class UBA5829; order DTJY01; family DTJY01; genus DASRZD01. The sequence goes on along the minus strand of DASRZD010000443.1, from coordinate 766 downwards.
TGCGCTCGGAATTCCAAGTGCAAGTAACGGAGGGTCTCCAGGCCACAAGCACAATGTCCGGGTATGTGCCGTTCAGCTTCAGTTCCTTGAAGACTGTGATTCGACAATCTGGGAATGCCCGCAATCGCACTTCACCGAGGAACTGATGTACGAGCTGAGCCTCAGGCCCTGGCCGCGTCGAACGAAAGCACAAGCTTGCTAGATGGTGACTTTTGTGGTCGCCGTCCACGGTTGTAACGGGTGGCACCATAAGGGACCAATCTACCACGTGCAACGTCTGGAATCATAGGGAAGCTTGTGTCCCGGTCGCGAGATGGTAAGCCCGAGCAAGACGGTCGGATTCCTGAATGTGCGTCACAGGTTCGGCCTGCACATCGCCCGCATGTTGGTGAACGCCGCGTCCAGTCTTGAGAGCACTTGGAGAAAGCAATTCGCGATTGGCCGAAGAGGAGTTGCCACTGCCGATACTGGACCGGATGGATGACGCCCCGCTCGGTCCAGACCGTTACCAAGAGGCTGCATCTGCCCGCTGTAGCGAGATCTGCGAGGCGCATATGGAGACGGCTCGGCGGCTTTGCGCCCCAGGATAAGCCGTGCTGATGCCGAACCGGTACCAAGTCAGGGGTGTCTGGCGTCAAGTACTCTTTCCGGTTAACGACAACCATAATTACCGATAGTTGTTGGAACGTCTTTCTCTCCTCTCCATGCTGAGATGGTGTTGTTGCTGGCAGGGCCGGAGCGCAGCCCCGAAGGGGCGGAGCGGAGG
>DASRZD010000442.1:0-8711 GCA_035686805.1 Armatimonadota bacterium | reverse complement strand
GGGGAGGAAGCGGAGGAACTCTTTGCCGTAGAACTTCTTCAGCAGGCGGGAGTCGAGGATGGCGACGACGCCTCGGTCGTCCTTGGTGCGAATGAGCCGTCCGAAGCCCTGCTTCAGGCGCATCTGAGCCTGGGGCATGGCGTATTCCTTGAACCAGTCGCCGCCGGCCTCCTTGATCGCATCCACACGAGCGCGATTCACCGGGCTGTCCGGCACTCCGAACGGAAGCTTATCAATCACCACGCAGCTCAGCGCCTCCCCGCGAATGTCCACGCCCTCCCAGAAGCTGTGGACGCCGAACAGGCACGCGTTCTCCTCCTCAAGGAACTTCTGGACCAGCGCCTCGTTCGACATCTCGCCCTGCTTCATCATGGCGAACGGCAGGCGGTCGAACAGCCGGTCGTAGACGGCATTGAGCATGCGATAAGACGTGAACAGCAGGAACGCCCGACCCCTCGATGCCCGCACGATCTCCTCGATCTCGTCCGCGACCCGGTCCGCATAGTCAGACTTCTCCGAGGGGAAGTCGAGATGCCGGGGGATGTAGACGAGGCACTGGGTCTGGAAGTCGAACGGCGAATCCTCGATGGCCTCCCGACACTCCTGCAGGCCCAGCCGGCCCTTGAGGTAATTGAATGCGCCCGAGTTCGAGAGGGTCGCGGAGGTCAGGACCGCCGTGTCAACCTTCTTCCAGAGCGACTCATCGAGCACGCTCGCCACACTCAGCGGCGTATGATGGAGGAAGCAGCTCACGAGCTTCCCCTTACGCTCAGGCCGCTCGCCCCATCGGAAATAGCCGTCCGACTCGCCAAAGAACATGGCCGTCAGGTCGTCCTTCATGTGCCCGCACATTCGACGCAGGCCGCTGAGCCGGTCCTCCATCTCCTGACGCCCCTCGGTCTCCTGATGCGAGAGCTCGAGGTTCAGGCCGTCGAGGAGGGTCATCAGATCGGAGGCGGCTGACTCGATGCCATCCCGGCCGATCTGCTCGTAGACATCCGAGAAGAAGAATTCCTGCTTCTGGCTGCGGCCGAATGCCTCGAAGAGACGGCCGTTCGCCTCGTCAATTGCCATCAACCTGTTCGGGTCAATAGCGATGCCCCTGGTCCTTCTAACACGGTTAAGGAGGTTGGGAATTCGATAGTTGCTGAACTCGATGCCGAAGACCTTCGTCGCCACGTCCTCCAGGTGGTGGGCCTCGTCGAAGACGACGGCGTCATAATCAGGCAGGACGCCTGACTTTGGATCAAACATGCGAATCGCCAGGTCGCTGAAGAAGAGCGAGTGATTGGTGACGATGGTATTCGCCTCGGCGGCTGCCTTGCGCATCTTGTAGTAGAAGCATTTGGCAAACCGAGGACATTCCTGACGATGGCACGTGTCCTGGTCGGAGCAGATGTTTGACCACTCGGAGAACGGGAAATTGAGCTCGCTCAAATCGCCGGTCTCGGTCTCCATCGCCCATTGCTGAAGCTTGCCCATGTTCGGATCTCCGAGCAAGAGCAATTGACCCAGCTCGGCATCGTAGTTGGCGAGGCAGAGATAGTTTCCCCTGCCCTTCATCAGGACGGCCTTGAACTTCTTGCCGGGCAGGACCTTCTGCAGGAACGGGATATCTTTGGTCACAAGCTGCGCCTGAAGATAAAGTGTATGGGTCGAGATGACGACCTTCTTGCCGGTTAGCCCGTGATGGATGGCAGGGATGAGGTAGGCCATGCTCTTCCCGACGCCTGTGCCGGCCTCGACGATGCAATGCTTCTTCGATCCGAGCGCCTCCTCGATCGTCCACCCGGCGGCGATCTGCTCCTCCCGGTACTCGTAGCCCGGCATATGTTTCGCGACAAGCCCACTCGGGCCCAGAATTCCCTCGATGTCCATGTGCAATCTACCGAACGCCTGTTCTCGCGACATTATAAACGAAGGCTGCAAAAAAAGAAACCCCCGGGTATTCCGGGGGTCTCTCAAATCAAGGGATTGTACTCCCGATTAGTCTACGTCATACTGCCGGTCAACATAGACGGACCGGTCTGCCGCAAGCCAATCGAGCCCGATCGGTTTGAGAGTCTGAATCAGTGCCTCCTCCAGGCTCGCCTTACCAAAGCTGACGACCGACGGGTTCTGATCCAGATAGGCATTGGTAATCACCGGCACTCCATAGTCCTTCGCTATCGTCTGCAGGGTGGAATAGAGATCATCGCCTACCGGAGCGAACTCATCGGCATTGACCGAAAGGTCGAACACGTCATTCCTCGATGATCGCTTGCTCGGGATGATGATAATGTCCGCGAACTCCCTCTGCCTGAACCGCCAGGTGATCAGCAGGTTGACGGATCCCGGGCCGCCCTGCGCCCGATCCACGAGCATTACCGGCACTCTAACCGGCGAGTCAACCAGTACGTTGCCCTGCCACTCGGGCTCAGATAGCTTAGCTTCGTCTACAGAGAAACGCCCTGCAGGAAGCACGTAGACCGAAGCGCCGATTCGCTGAGAGGTCTCATCCGGGAGCAGCGCAGACTCATTCACGGACAGGGTGACGCGATAGATCATCGTCCCCTCGCCATTCTCCCTCGGGCTGACTGATACCCAGATCATATTCCTACCCAGTTTTCTCGACTGCCATTCCTGCTTCCGCTCGGCTTCCATCGAGAGCGGTGATGCCTCGATCGCGTTCGCAGGCCTTGGAGTCTCGATGGGATTGAGAACGGTCGCAGATGGAGTGAATATGCCCGCCACATGCTCATACGCCGATGGCGGCACCCATAACAGCAGAACCGCAAGAATAGCGCCCAGGCATGCGATGGCGATTGCTCGGGCCGGAGCTAGCCGCCCAAGGAATGCATCCCAATTGATGACGAATCCGGGCTGCCTGCTCTTCGCTTCCTGATGCTGCAGTCGAGCCGCCTGCATGACCACGCTATGTCGGAAGTCGCATGGCGGCTCCACCTGAGGCATAGCATCCAGCATGCTCCAGGTCTGCTTCAGGGCATTGAGTTCCCCGGCACAGGCAGGACACAGATCCAGATGGCTCCGGACAAGCGCTGCAACGGCATGGTCAACCCCGCCTTCCAGGTACTCTGAGAACAGCTCTTTGGCTCTCTCGCAGTTCATCATGATCCTCTCCCCACCTCGACCCGAGCCATTGGATGCGTGAGATAACGTTCTCACGTCCAATCAGTCGAACATAAGCGACCTGGTGCTCCCCTTCGCTGAGGCGCAAGGTGGCGTCTTTCGTCACTTGTTTCGACGGCTCTATAGGTCGAAAAGTTCCGACACCGGCTCCAGTTTTTTGCGGAGTGCAAGCCGTGCTCTATTGAGGCGCGACTTGACGGTGCCGATTGGTAACCCTATTACTTGAGCGATCTCTTCGTAAGATTGCCCCTGGGTATGATAAAGAAAGACCATAATGCGCTGATATTCAGGCAGGTCATTGATGGCCCGCTCGAGCACGCCGAAGCGTTCGCCGGCCTCCAGGAGCTCGAGCGGGCTGGGAGACGGATCTTCGATCTGGCGGGTTACCGTGCTTTCCTCCAGATCAATGTATTCGTCCAGGGGTATATTCATGTGAGCTTTCGACCTCTTTCGCCAGTCGAGAAACAGATTAGTGACTATGCGGAAGAGCCATGTTGAGAAATTGGCATCACCTCTGAAGCTTTCGATTGAATTGTAGACCTTTACGAATGCGTCTGTGGCTATATCGTTTGCATCGTCGTAGTTCTGAGTGAGGCGATAGGCGAAGTTGTAGACTTGCTTCTCATAGCGGCGAACGAGGTCGTCGAAGGCAGACAAATCGCCTTCCTTGCACCTTGTGATCAAGGCACACTCGTCCTGGCGCATGGTTTTCGCATTCTCACGCGTCCGCAAGAAGCCGCTCTCCAATCCTCGAGTCTGGTCCAATGCTCGCCTCTGCTGCTATGATAATTCCATGAGCCGCAGTATTTCAAGCACTGCCGGCTGCAGCTTAGGAATAAAGCTGGTGCTTTTGTTCACAGATTAGATACAGTTCGTCGGGCGATTCACATTTCCTTCTTTATTATACGAACTGTTCTATGGATTGGGTTCCGGCCGCTATGAGAAACAGGGATAACCAGCAAGTTCAAATTGCATATTGCAGATTTCAAATTGAAAAACCGGTTGCCCTTCAATTTGCGATTTGAGATCTGCAAGTTGTCCCGCCTACGGACGGGATCCCGCTATGGCGGGAAAATCGTTTAAGGAACTGGCCCCGATCGTCTAAGAACGCGACACCGGACCCCAAATAGCATATTCTATAATAGCACCCCAAAGTGGGGTCCGTTGCCACGGGTCGTCCTTGCAGTGCGAACTTCCCGCACTTGCTGAAATCGGGCCATGGTTCGGAAATCTGCCGTCGGGTGTGCAAAACAGCTCTTCGACCCTTAGCCCGTACTCCGGATGACCGCCGGAGCCAGTCCCTAAATCGAGATCAGGTTTTGAAGGTGCTGATGCTACATTACGTTTGACAGCCTAATTCCCGGCAATGTTCCCAGTTCTCTTACATTGTTCCATGCGCAGATACATTCGCCGGTCAGTTATACTACCGGAATGCCGGGCAGGAAATGTGTCCGGAGGCGAGTAACCCTCGGTGGGGAGGAACGCTGAATGCATTGGGATGGGAAGTGGATCTGGGATTCGGGCGACGACAGGCCGGTCAACTATTACCTCTTCATAAGAAAGACGTTCGACCTGGCGGGGGTGCCGGCGGAGGCTTTGGCGAGCGTCTGCGCGGACAGCAGGTATAAGCTGTGGGTAAACGGCAAGTTCGTCGCGCGAGGGCCGGTGCGGTCGGATCCTCGATGGCAGTATTACGATGTCCTCGACCTTGCGCCATACTTGAAAAAGGGAAAGAACGTCATCGCCGCTCTGGTGCATCACTATGGGACAGGCACCTTTTCGTACATCCTCGGGCGTGGTGGATTTCTCTTCGATGCCCCAGGCCTGAACCTGGCATCCGACGATTCGTGGAAGGTCCTCCCGGCGGAGGCGTGGTTCAGAGACATCCCTCGCATGGATGTCCAGTTAGAGTTCAACGAAGTCTATAACGCCAACCTTGCGCCCGAAGGATGGACCGATCTTGATTTCGATGACTCATCCTGGCAATCGGCGAGGATAGTCACCGGCCCCTGGCAGAACCTGACTCCACGGGAAATTCCTTTCATGTACGAGCACGGGATATTCCCGGTCAAGGTCCTGGAGGCAGGTGTCTGCGATCCGGTTGGCGTCGAGCTGCCGGAGAACAACAAAGTCCCTGTGGCGATCATCATCAGCCGGGAGATCAAGGAGAAGCTGGACGACGTCATCGCCGACCCTAGTGGAACCTGCAAGCACCCTAATGTGGAGGATGTCTTTGAGACCCAGCCCCTGAATCCCTATGGCAGGCCGGAAGAGATGGCAGGCAGAGGATGGAGGATCAAGAATATCGGCAAGCATGGGTTCACCATAGACCCGCTTCCCGAGCAGGAGAGGTACGCGAAGAAGGGCGTCTACGTCATCCTCGACTTCGGCCGGGAGATTGCCGGCTTTCCCAGGATTCACATCACGACGAAGGGGCAAGGGACTATTGACCTGGGCTATGCCGAGTTGCTGGAAAGCGATGGTAGGATCAATCCCCACCGAGCCAACGTCAACTATGCCGACCGATATCGAATCAAGCCGGGGACTCACGAGTGGGAGACCTTCGACAGGCGAGCCTTCCGTTATATGCAGGTTGATTTCCGAGGGCTGACTGCGCCCGTCACAATCGAGATAAGCGTGAACTTCTCTACTTATCCGGTCACGTGGCAGGGAGAGTTCGAGTGCTCGGATGAGCGATTGAACGAGATATGGCGCATCGGCGCATACACCGTTCAGCTCAACATGGAGGATGCCTACACCGACTGCCCCTGGAGAGAGCGGACTCAATGGTGGGGCGATGCCCGCATCCAGGCGCTCAGCAACTACCATGTCTTCGGGGACACGCGCCTCGTCCGCCAGGGAATCAAGCAGATCGGGCAATCCCAGCGCAAGGATGGGGCGATGATCCCCTTCTGGCCGGGGAGTTACAACACGGTGATTCCGGCATTCTGCCTCTACTGGATCATGTCTATCTGGGATTACTATATGTTCACCGGCGACGATTCCCTCATCCCGGAGGTCTTTCCCAAGATACAGAAGCTGATCGGCTGGTTCGAGGGATTCAAGGACAAGCATGGGCTGCTGACCGACGTGGGCAACTGGATGTTCATCGAGTGGACGAACTCCGAGCTTGAGGGGACCGTCTCGGCGCTGAACTGCCTGTATGGCGAGGCGCTGAGGAATGCGTCGAGCCTGGCGAAACTCGCCTGTGACGATGAATCATCGAAGACTTATTCCACTCGGGCCGAGGAAGTCAGGAATGCGATCAATGCCCACCTGTTCGATCCTGAGCGAGGCGCATACCCGGAATACTGGTCGGAGGCCAAACAGGCATTCTCGTCCAAGACAAGTCAGATGGTCAACGGCCTGATCGCCGCCTATGACATTTCACCCGAACGGAAGATGGCAGTCCTAAAGCACGTGCTCGATTCCAGGAATGACATCGTGCCGGCGGGCTCATTCTTCGCATACTACCTGCTCCTGGGGATGTTCCGAAACGGCATGGTTCAGGAGGCCCTGGACTACATCCGAACGAACTGGGGGCGGATGCTCGATTGGGGCGCGACGACCTTCTGGGAGCAGTGGAATACGAACAACTCCCTCTGCCACGGATGGGCCTCCGCACCCACCAGCCATTTGCCGGCGTTCATTCTGGGAGTGCGCCCCACCGAACCTGGGTTCAAACGGTTCAGCGTTTCCCCGAACACGGGTGATCTCAAGTGGGCGAAGGGCGTTATCCCGACACCACACGGCAGCATCGAGATCGAATGGTCGAAGGAAGAGTTGAGTGTCGTAGTTCCCGAGGGCACAATCGCCGACGTCACCCTCCCCGGCAGGGCACTAACCCTCAAACCAGGCAGGCATTCACTTGCGACGAAGGCCCATTGACTCGGCAAAATGTTGACTTATTGACGAAACTTGTATAGTATTACCGTTGAGTTTCGCTTTTCGGCACCAAACGCTTTTTCAAAGGAGTAGATTATGGTAGAACGTCAGTTTTTGCTAAGCCCCAAGGAATTGCCTAAGAACTGGTACAACATCGTGGCGGACCTGGACGGGCCTCCGCCTCCGCCGCTGCACCCCGGCACAATGCAGCCGGCAGGCCCCGATGATCTCGCGCCGATCTTCCCAATGGCTCTCATCATGCAGGAGGTCAGCGCCGACCGCTGGATACCCATCCCGGAGGAGATACTGGATGTCCTCAGCCTCTGGCGGCCGACTCCGCTCTACAGGGCGACCCGCTGGGAGAAAGCTCTCGGCACTCCCGCGAAGATCTTCTATAAGTGGGAAGGGGTGAGCCCGGTCGGCAGCCATAAGCCGAACACCGCGGTCGCGCAGGTCTACTACAACAAGAAAGAGGGCGTGAAGCGCATAGCCACGGAGACGGGCGCCGGTCAGTGGGGCAGCGCTCTTTCCATGGCTTGCTGCTTCTTCGGGCTCGAATGTACCGTGTATATGGTGAAGTGCAGCTACCACCAGAAGCCGTACCGCAAGTCCATGATGCAGATGTACGGCTCCACCATCTATCCAAGTCCAAGCGAGCAGACAGCATTCGGCCGCAAGATTCTGGCTGAAGACCCGGACTGCTCCGGGAGCCTCGGCATCGCCATCAGCGAGGCGCTGGAAGACGCAGTGTCCGGCCCGGAGGTCAAGTACTCGCTCGGAAGCGTGCTGAACCACGTCCTCCTGCACCAGACGGTGGTCGGGCAGGAGGCGAAGAAGCAGATGGAGATGGCAGGCTGTTACCCGGACGTAATCATCGGGTGCGTGGGCGGCGGAAGCAACTACGCGGGACTCGCATTTCCGTTCCTCGCTGACAAGTTCGCAGGCAGGGATACTCGTTTCATCTGCGTTGAGCCGACCGCCTGCCCGACGGTCACGAAAGGGAAATATGAGTATGACTTCGGTGACACGGCTGAGATGACGCCTCTGCTCAAGATGCACACCCTTGGCCATAAGTTTATCCCGCCGCCGATTCATGCGGGCGGCCTGCGCTATCACGGCATGGCCCCGCTGATCAGCTTACTGGTCGAGAAAGGGTACATAGAGCCCAGGGCATACCCGCAGTTGCCTGTCTTCGATGCGAGCGTGAGCTTCACACGTGCGGAAGGAATTATTTCAGCACCGGAGAGCGCTCATGCAATCAAGGCGGCGATGGACGAAGCCCTGAAGGCGAAGGAAGAGGGCAAAGAGCGCGTGATTCTGTTCAACCACAGCGGTCACGGGCTTCTCGACCTCGGCGCGTACGATCAATACTTTGCTGGCAAGCTGACAGACGCTTAGCAGTCCGTTTCGTGAAAGAGACGCCGGTGTTCCTTGCCGGCGTCCTTTTTTGTATCAAGGAGTTGGAAAATGACTAAAGTTTTATTGTTGCTTGCGCTGATTCTGATCGCTGGGGAGTCGTCTGCCGGCATAAGCGTGGTCTATGATTTCGTGGATCATCATTCGGACGCGAAGATAGCCAACGCATTGAGCTCCGGCGTAAGTCCATCAATCGCAGGAGGGATGGAGAAGAAGAGCTTTTCACTTCACCCGGTTGCAGGCGAGACTACCGCGACCTACAAAGTCGGCCTGCCGAAGAT
>DASRZD010000441.1:0-3227 GCA_035686805.1 Armatimonadota bacterium | reverse complement strand
CCGCGAGTTCAGCCCGGCGATTGCCAGTGCCGCATGCGACTTCTTCGAGAACGGCTGGATAGACGCCGAAGTTCGGAAAGGGAAGCGGGGTGGGGCATTCTGCTCGTATGTCACGCCCGACCTGCACCCCTACGTGTTCGTGAACTACCTGAATAAGCTGGATGACGTGATGACCGTCGCTCACGAACTGGGCCACGGAGTGCATGCCCGGCTTGCCGCGGCGAAGCAGACTTACCTGAACTTCAGCTCGGTGTCGCCGATCGCGGAGCTGGCAAGCACATTCGGAGAGATGCTGGTTTTCGAAAGCCTTCAGAATCAGGCGAGCCTTCAGGATAAGCTGGCGCTTTATGCGAGCAAGATCGAGGATTCCTTCGGCACGATCTTCCGTCAGGCGGCGATGTACCGGTTCGAGCAGGCGATCCACTCAATGAGGCGCGAGAAAGGCGAATTGACGACCGAGACGTTCGGCGAAATCTGGCACGCGCGGCAGCAGGAGATGTTCGGGGACTCGGTCGTCCTGGAGGAGGAGCACAAGTACTGGTGGATGTACGTCCCACACTTCGTCCATATGCCGTTCTACGTCTACGCATACACCTTCGGCGAGCTGCTGGTCATGGCCCTGTATGCGATGTATAACAAAGAGGGCCCGGCCTTTGCCCCCAAGTACATTAAGCTCCTGGAGACTGGAGGTTCCGAGAAACCGGCGGATATGCTTTCCGAGGTGGGGATTGATATCCAGGACCCTGCCTTCTGGCGAGGCGGACTTGGCGTGCTCGAGGGGTTCGTGGCGGAGTTCGAGCGGCTTTATGGGGAATGGAAAAAGGAGGCGGAGAAGTGATCCCCGCCTCCTATGCACACCCTAGTTGGTCGTGAACGTGATCAGTCTCCGCTTATCTGCTGGAACCTCGCGCCATCGGCTACGACGACCTTGCCGGTGTAGCCGGTGCCATTGCCGAGCTTCAGGTAGCCGGTCGTTCCAGCGGCGAAGTGCTTGTTGCCAAGCAGCAATCGCCATGCTCCGCCGTTCGTCTGCTGGTTCCAGGGGACTGTCTGTGAGCCGCCATCCCAATAGACTGTGAACGGCGAGTTGTTGGCTCTGTTGGATCCTTGCGGATACCAGATGTAGACGTCGTAGTTCCCGGCATAGGCGATAGTCGGAGTCCACTTGGCCGTCTTACCTTCGCTGACGGCAGTGCTGGCCCAATGGTAGTTTGTGAGGTACTTATCAGGCGAAGAGGTCCCAATACTCCAGACGCCCGTATACGTAGCTGCCGGGTTGTCTATGATTATGTTCGAGTAAGCCGGAGTCGTGTCCGACGCCGGGCTGCTCTGAGCGGACTCGTTGCCTGCTGCGTCGTAAGCCGACACCGTGTAACTGTAGTACGTACTCGGCGACAGCCCTCCGTTCGAATAACTGGTGTCCGCCGTCGAGGTCAGATAGCTGCCGCCGCGGTAGATCTTGTATCCAGTCACGCCGACGTTATCGGTTGATGCCGTCCACGACAGGTTGATCCTCTGGGGACCAACGGCCGTCGCGGTGAGATTCGTCGGTACGCTGGGGGGTGTGGTATCGCCACCAGTGACCTGCACGGTCTTAGTACGCGTCGCACCGAACCACGTCACGCCATCTCTCACCATCCGCCAGTCCGTGACATACGGGCCTGGAGTTGTCGGGGCGGTGAAGGTCATCGTGAACTGGTAGGTGGTGTTCGGACCCACCTCTCCGGAAATGGTCTGGCGGGTCACAGTCGTGAACGGATCAGAATCGCCGACCGCTCCCAGCCTGATGCTCTTTGCCTCAGTCCACAGAACGCCTCTGTTCCTGAAGGTTATATGGACCGTCTTAACTTCGCCGGGATTCATCTCCGCAGGGATATCATCACTCACGTACTCGTCTGAGTAGTAACCCCATGTGGGAGCTACGCCGAAGTAGTCGCAGACACCCTTGTAGATGCCCCACATGGACGTGGACCGGAAGAAGTTTTCCTGCAGATACACGGCATCCATGTCACAACTGTCGTGGAAGGCCAGCTCAACCAGGATGGCGGCTCGGTCCGGGATGCGGATCTCGCCGTATGCGCCGTTGGAATTGGATTTCCCGCGGTCATGCCAGGTGCTGATCGGATACTTGTTTTTGATCGCATCAATCAGCGCTCCGTGCACTGAGTTCGCCAGGTTAGTGCTGACCGTGCACCATGGGGCATGCTCGGTGCCGCAGTCGTAATAGGTCTGAGTGCCTGTCGGGCAGGACGTACCATAGCAGTTGCCCGTATAGCCGTTCGTATGCAGTGTAATGAAGATATTCGTGTTGTCATAGTCGGACGCAAGAGGCCTTGCACGGATATCATCACTGCTCTCACTCGCATTGGTGCCCAGCGTGCAGTCGCCGGTGTAGCTCGCGTAGACCGAGCATGGATAGCCCGCGTTCTTCTCCCAATACGTGGCGGCCATCTTCCACCAAGGCTGTCCGCCGTTATATGGGGAAGCGCCGTAGTTCTTGTCCGTCTGGCGGCACATCTTCACAGTCATGCCGTCCTGCTCAAGATAGGTCTTGAGATAAGCGGCCATCTCGTCGTTATGGTAGTCCTCCTCGTTCAACGGCGAACAGTAGACCGGCCGCGCGGTGTACCAGCCGCTGCCATTCCAGTACCTGCCGTGCCCTGGGGAGAGTGTGATGCTATGGCCGGAGAGGGACTGAAGACTGTATGGGCTCTCCGGCACGGGCTTCTGTTTCTTCGGCGCGATGCTGGGCGCAGGCGGCAGATAATAGTCGAGGGTCTTGTTGTTCACGGTCAGCTTGATATCCTTGTCCAGTTCGAACTGGTTCAGTGTCCAGCTTATCTGCTTGAACGCTGCAGCCAAGACCGCTTCGTCGAAAGCGCCTCGTACCATGTCTTTGGAGAACTCGATAGTCACCGACTCGCCATCAATCCTGAAGTCCTTGAGTCTTGTGCCTATCAGGATTGCAGTATACAATCCCTCAGCACCCGGTATGACATTCGGCCCGGCGACGAGTGCATCAATTGCCGCCGCCGGATCAGTGATGCCGGGAACGTTTACCAAAACTAGCTCGCCTTCCTGGTTGTAGAAGAATACGCTCGCGGCATTCGCGGTACTGCACAGAACAAGCAAGAGCGGTAATGCAAAGTAAAGCCAGATGTATGTGCGTTTCATGAACATTCCTCCCGATAGGTTATGAATGGAGGCAGGGATGGGTCCCTGCCTCC
>DASRZD010000440.1:0-2909 GCA_035686805.1 Armatimonadota bacterium | reverse complement strand
AGACGCTCTCGTATCGGAGATGCTGGGACTACCTCAAGCATAGCTAGCTTGGAAAGGTGTACATGATGCACAGCATAGAGGAAGTCTGGCAACGGATAGCCGCCCATGAGGGACAAACGTTTCGCCAGAAGCGCGGTGGGGAATTCACCTACCTTATCAAAGGCAACGCTGTGTACCCCAACCGGACGAACTGCCATGTATCCCGTGTGAACTTTGAGAAGGCTCTCGCGCGTATGCCTTTTGAGAATACGGTTCCGCTGCAGGATCTCCAAGGGCCGTCCTACGTGTATGGGATACTGAAGGACCCGCGCATTTGTGGATGAGGGTGGGAACCGATGAGCGAAGAGTGTAAGCTTCAAGTTGACAGGGCTGAACTCATTGAGGCGCTGGCTCAGATCAGCAGGCTTAGACACCGCATTAGTAACACGAGGGTCAAGTTGCTGTATGAGAATGGTGAGTTGGTCTTCGCCCTCCGCCGATTCCGCACTCGGGTCGCTGCGAAGGGCGTATGGCAGGGCGAGCCATCCGTGCCCATATCCTGGCTTCGCAAGCTGGCCAACGTGCCTCCCTCAGAAGATCCCGTGAAGGTCAGGTACTCCGATGCGCGAGTTGCCATAGGTGAGGGATCCTCGCCAGTTTGTGCATGAGCCGATGCCTCCGGCATGAGCCAAAGCGGCGTCTAGCCGCACGCACTCCAAAACGCCGCTACTCTGGTACACAAAAAGGGGGTGCCCCTGAGGTGTCTGGGCATGCCCTCAGGGGCAATGAAAGCAGGCCGGGCTCTCTCTTTCCCGACCATCTCCATCATAAGCCCTCCGGCTGCCTCTGTCAAGGACTTTTTGCCCGGATAATGCCTCCGGCAAGAGCCAAAGCCCTTCGACAGGCTCACCTCGGCTTCGCTCGGTGCAGGCAGGACACTCCACAGTGACGGGGTGCGGCCGAGAGTCCATCCTGTGAATCCTGCGTATCTTGTTTGCCTGCGGAGGAATCCCTCGCCCCTTCCTGCATTCCTGGCTTCCTAATAGGTATTCTTGGCGGACTTTGCGCCTTGGCGGTGAGACTCCCGATTTCGGATTGCGGATTCTGGAGTTGGAAGTTGAGAGTTGAGCGTTGGGCGTTGAACGTTGTCTACCAATAATATCTGTGCATCCCATGCGGGATGAGGTTTACGCCGAAGAAGGTCACCAGTACCGCCGCGAAGCCGATGAGAAGCAGGCGGTTTGCCCACTTGCCCCGCCAACCCCGAACAATTCGCATGTGAAGATACGCCGCATACACCAGCCAGGTCACCAGCGACCAGATTTCCTTCGGATCCCAGCTCCAGTAGCTCCCCCATGCCGTCTGAGCCCACATCGCGCCGGTCACCACTCCCAGGGTCAGCATCGGGAAGCCGAGAGCAACCATCTTGTAGGCCAGGTGATCCACCGCATCCAGCGAGGGAAGCTGCTGCTGGAGGGCATTGATCCGCTTCGACTTCAGCAGGCGCTCCTGGATGATGTATCCGAGAGTCGCCGCAAATGCGAGTATGAAACTTGCGTAGGCCACCAGGCTGCTGATGACATGGATCGCGAGCCAGCGGCTGTGGAGGGCGGGGTGGATCGCGATATCCTTCGTCAAGGCCGTTGTGCAGGCGGTGATGATCAGCGCCACCGACGTGACGAACCATCCCAGCGACGGCGATCTGTGCCTCCGCTCCACCAGGAGGTAGATGGCGACCAGCGCCCACGAGACGAAGGTCAGCGATTCGAAGAGATTGGCGAGCGGCGGCCTTCCGATGGCGATCCCTCGGAGGAGGATTCCCAGCCCCTGAGCTACCAATCCCACGCAGGCCCAGGCCGTCGCGGCGCGGGTGTAGTCGCGCTTGCTCTGTACCGACATGACGTAGAAGAGGGTCGCGGCCAAGTAGCCCCCGAAAGTCAGTCCAAGCAGCAGGTCAGTCATCGTCCGCCTCCTCGCCGCTCAGGCAGATGCCGAACGTCTCGCAGATCACCCGCAGTTTCTCCGTGTCCGAAGTAAGCTCCTTGATGCGAATCATGGGATCGTGGCTCACCTTGTTTACGATTGACTTCATCGCCGCGCCGATGGCTTCCCTATCCTCAGCCGACAGGTGGGGCAGCTTGCGGCAGAGCTTCTCAAGCTCAGACTGCCGAATCCCCTCGAACTTCTCCCTCAGCGCAGCGATGATGGGGACCGCCTCCAGCGTCCTGAACCAGGCGCTAAACTCATCCACTTCTTCGCTGATGATAGTCTCTACCTTCTCGATCTCCGCCTTCCGATTCGCCTTGTCCGAATCCACGACCGCCTGCAAGTCGTCAATATTGTACAGGAAAACATCGTCCAGTTTCGAGACGTCGGCTTCGATGTCCCTGGGAACGGCGATGTCAATCAGGAACACGGGCCTCCCTCGCCGGGCTCTCATGGCCTGCTGCATCATGTCCCGGCTGATAATGGGCCTTTTCGCCCCGGTCGAGGTGATGGCGATATCCGCCCTCGCAAGTGCATTGGGCATTTCTTCGAACTTCACGGCCTCGCCATGGAATCGCTCGGCGAGTTCCGCCGCCTTCGCATAAGTCCGGTTGGCGACGAGTACATGGCTGATGCCGGAGGACGTCAGATGCTCGATGGTGAGGTCCGCCATCTTGCCTGCGCCGATGATGAGGACCGCGCATCCGCTCAGCTCGCCGAATATGGATCTTGCCAGCAGGACCGCCGCCGACCCTGCCGATGACGCTCCCCGGCTGATGGCGGTTTCCGTCCGAGCCCTCTTGCCGACGGACGCCGCCTGCTGAAAGAGCGCATTGAGCACCGATCCGGTTGTCCCCAACTCACTCGCCGCGGCATAAGCTTCCTTCACCTGGCCGAGGATCTGCGTCTCCCCGACCACCATGGAGTCAATCCCGGCCGCGACT
>DASRZD010000439.1:0-2244 GCA_035686805.1 Armatimonadota bacterium | reverse complement strand
TGAAGCTAACCGGCCCGAAGTACGTCGGCGCATCTTCGACCCTGATCTCCTTGCCGTCTTCCAGCCACTTCCTCGGCGTCCCCGGCGCGATCAGGAGCGTGTTCCCTTTCTCCATCAGCAGCAGATACCGGAACCAGTTCAAGAACGCCGCCTCATCCGACACCTTGTAGAACGGCCCGGCACCCAATCCATACGCAGCCACCGGATGCTCCGTGAAGCACCGCACGTCCGCATACAGGTTCGCCGCAAAGCTGTTGTAAAACGCCCTCAGCGCGTGCTCCACCTGCCCCCGAGCGAGGTAAACCAGCGGGTTCGGCAGGAGGTTCGACTGGATGGTCAACCCGCCCTGACTGAACCAGTAGCGCTCCAGGTCAACCTGCCTCCCAAGCGCCCGTGAAACGGCGATGTTATCCTCGAAATCCTTGAGTATCCAGGTCGCTTCCTGTGAGTTCGGATCAATGATCCATGAGTCAATGAAGTTCGCCGGCCCGAAGAGCCCCTCGCGTATCCAGCCGATATCCCGACCCCGAAGCCGGCATCTGACCGGGGTGTAGGGGATGTATGTCCCATCGAGCAGCCGAACCACCGGCGCCAGCTCGATTGATCTCTTGATCGCCCGGCGAATATCCCCCCCGTAGGCGCGCGCATCCTCGGCAATTCGCGCGGCCTCCGAATGTCCGATCTCCGCCAGCACCTGACCCGCGCTCGCCATCCCCCGATATGCGAGCGTATTCACCACATACCAGTAATGCCACTCGGGGTTGTCATCAAGGTGCGCCTGGGGAAGCAATCCATACTGCCACTGGCCCTCGACGCCCATGGTCGCCTGCCGCTCGCGAGTGACGTAATCGCACGCCGCGATGATATTCGATGAGATGGACTTCAGCCACTTCGCGTCGCGGGTCAGGCGATAGTGCTCGCCAAGCATCCACAGGACCGTCCCGTGATCCATACTATAGTCGCCCACTTGGTAGTCAAGTTCGTCGCTGACCCGCACACCATGGAGCGCCCCTTCCTGGGATTTGAACCGCCCGTCCATCCGGCGACTGCCCTGGCACTCGACGAACGGCATGATGTACTTTCGGGCGCGCTCATGGTAGCCTCGCAGGTCCAGGGAGCGAGTCTGGTCAACCGTCTCGTTCCCGAAGATCTGGTAGTTCCACGTGCCGACGCCGAGGATGTACAGGCCGGTGCCGATGTCCTTATCGGCGGTGATGGCAATGTGCGCCACGTTGGCACGGTTGAAGTCGTTCAGCAAGCTCTCCGGCACGGTGATCTTCGCCCCTGCCCCGATCTGCGTCTCCCAGTATTCCGTCATCTCCGCGAGCTTGGCATCGTAATCCAGGGCCTGAACCTCCGCCCTGCCGGCATCCCCGGTGAAGGTGATGAACGGGATGAAGACCTTTATCTCATGACTCGACCGAGGCTCGAGTTCGATGTCGTATGCGATCGCATTCGGGATCGCCGATACCTCGAATGGGGGATAGGTGCACGAAACGGGGCTCAGTTCTCCCCGGCCGTTCGTCCTGACGAGCGCCCTCATCCGCCGAGCTGGGTACTTCTCCACGACCCACCGCTTCTGGATTGGGGCGTCGGGCACACTCTCGTCCCTTGCCCGGCCAGTGGCATAGACGAATCCACCGTCGACGGCAAGTTCTTCCGGATTCTCGACCACCAGCCAGAACCTTGCTTTTCTCTTCTCATCGGTCGTGTTCCGAATCCTCACCCTTGACAGGCTGACCATCGGCTCGTCACCGCGCTTCTTCTCCTCGTCCCATGGAGTCTCATTCAGGAGCGCCGCGAATGAGGTCATCTCATACGCGAACTCCCGGTCCTTCCACTCGCTCGTGTAGATGGGGAGGTAGCCGCTCAATGCACTCTGCTTCGTCCCATCCTCCCTCTCTCGGAAGTCGGGCGGGTCGCCGGTCGGGAACTTGAACCAGATTGCCGCTCCCGGCCAGAGGAGCTTGGCCGTATCTCGACCGACCACCTTCATGGACTCCTTGTCGGCGAATATATCTGCGTTATACCGCACCGCGAACTCCTGCCGATTCGCATCGCATCCGATGGGGCAGTATCTCCCCCACGGCCCCTGCCGGGTCTTGATAAGCTCGGGGATCTCCCTCCTTGCCCTCTCAAAGGTCTGCTCAGGCTCAGCCGATATACGGTCGTATATCGGAACGCCGAACGTCGAACGCTGAACGCCGAACGTCGAACAAACGGTCACTCCCAGATCAGGAATGC
>DASRZD010000438.1:0-3288 GCA_035686805.1 Armatimonadota bacterium | reverse complement strand
GCATCCAGTAGTAACCTGTACACCTCTTTCTGTTACGTCATTGGGTTGCCGTCACGCAACTCCGCAATCAGCTGTGGAGAAACGGCGAAATCCCAGGACGCGATGGCTTCCAACTCAATCATCCACTTCAGTGCAACTAGTTCAGTTCGCATTTGTGGCTCACTGACGGGACAAGCCTCTGTATCCCCGCAAAGGAAATCATCGTAGAGAGCGCAGTACTGAACGATATTGGTGTCTAGGAAGATGAGCATTGCTTTACCCCCACAGCTTCCTATCGAAACTCCGATATTCCAGCCATCAGCATTTGGCAGCTAACCGTCAGCCGTTCGTGCGTTGAGCTTCCTCGCTTATGGTAACCTTCCCATCCACTTTCAAGAGGAAGGATTCTCCATGATCAAGAAAGTGCTCAACCTGGATTGCCCTGTCGTATATGTCCCGGCACTCTATATGAACAAGTCCCTTCTGACTTTGACGGGCAACAGGGCAGGACTCCCCAGGGCCGAGAGCACCCACAAAAACGTCGACGGGTTTCTGGTCGGTATCTCCGTACCCAAACTGAGTGCTGATCTCCAGGGCTGTACCATGGCCTGAATTGTGCAGCCATACGCGCCTTTGAGGAATGGTATAGCCGGGAGGTTGCTCGTAATCCCCCAGCTTAGCAACGACGACGGGCAAAGCCTCGTCCAACCTCTGCCGTTTGGACTCCGCCAGAATCTCTCTTGTTGAGTCAGCGTAATCCTTCGTTATCATGGCATATTTTACCGTGATACCTACAAGCACCACCGTTGCCGCAGCTTGTACCCAGGCAGGTATGTCCATTTCAGGTCTCCTTACCAAGCCTCGCTCTTAGGACGCTATCGCATACTCCATGGACCTGGGGTTTTCCATGCGCTTGGAGGCGTCGAGGATCTCCATCCCCACGATATTGCCGTCCTTGTCATAATCGAGGATTACCCCAGGCTTTTCCTGATCGCTTTCTTCGATTGGCATATCATTGAGGACTATTCTGAGGACGTCCACCTCGGGATCGTATGTCACTTTCATCTTATCCTCCAGTACTTCGCAATCTTGCTTGTTCGATAGACGGTCACAACCACGGCAGGCTTGATATCGTCTTCCACTATCGCTCGAACCAGATACATTTTACCACCAAAGTCAAGTCTTGACTGGTATGCTTTTCTCCCAGACTCCTCCGGTAGGACCTGCTCAGGGTTATCCAAGACCTCCTGAAGCGCCGATTCTGGAATCTGTCGTCTTGTGATCTCTTTCTTCGCATGCTCTGTGATTCTGAATTTCATCTCCTACCCCCATAACCTCCCATCAACACTCTGGCATCCTATCAGCTATCCCCTATCCGCATTCATCGGCGGTTATTCTCTCCTGCCTTCCTGGCTTCCTCATGGAAATCCACCTAACCTTGATCAAGAGACAGCCTCAGGCATACATCCTGCCTCTGATCAATCCACGCTCTCGGTCCACTCTCTGAGGTATTTCGGTCGACAACCTCGACTTGATAATCAGTAATCCTGGGTCTCCCCAGGCGGATCCATTCCGCCTGGTAGGAAGCCACGGTCTCGGCTAGCTCGATGGCACCGTAGATACGCAGTTGAGGTAAATCCTTGTCCGGGACGAAGACAGTACGGGACTGATGGTGCAGATAGCCGCCATGCAGAATCCGCATGTCTTTGCTTCGCAGGCCCTGGAACTTCAAGCCCTTCAGGCGAAGGAAGACCAGGCAATCGAGGGTCATGGGCTCCCGAAGTGAAACGGTCTGGGGACCCTCCTCCAGCAGCGAATCCAACCACGGCTCGAGAGGCAACTGGAGAACATCCTCTGCGTCGGTCCAGTAATCGCCCTGCAGGGTCATAAACCACGACCATCCGCTGAAACCGCCAACCACACGCCCGTTCTGCTTCGCGAGGCGTATCAGTGGATCGCCGATGCCTGCCGTCCTCAGAGGGACCAGCATGACACCGCCCTCTGCGAGCTGTTCACGCCAGGCATGAGGGATGTCCGGACAGCCAACGGTTGCCATGATGCGGTCGAAAGGTGCCGCATCGCTCCAGCCATACCCGGCATCTGCAGCCTTCAGGTTAAGGCCCTCGATGCCCGCAGCTTGCAGGTGACGTCCGGCGGCTTCCACCAGATCGGCCTGAATGTCTATGGAATGCACCAGCCTGCCGTCTCCCACGCCGTATGCCAGAAGCCCGGCATTCCAACCGCTGCCGGTGCCGATCTCGAGCACCTTCTGCCCAGGCTGAACGTCCAGACATCCGAGCATCAACATGACTAGAGATGGTTGTGACGCTGCACTGTGATTGGGCGGCTTGTGGATCATCAGGCAGGAGTCTGAATAGATCAGCTTGAGCTGCTCGTCCGTCGCACCGCCTGGGTCCACCGAAATGAGGCTATCATCGTCGCCATAGTACTGCTCGATGAAGCAGTGACGCGGTACTCCGCGAACCGCATGCTCGAGCCACGGGGCCGTCAGGGATTCTCTCCGCTCCAACTCGCGGACGAAACCCTCGATGTACTCATCCAGTCCGGCTGTCGTCATTCCGAACCTCCTCGTGTCCGTCGTTCAGGTCTTCCCGGCTTCCTTCGCGGTCTTTGCGCCTTTGCGGTGAGTTCCCCCATTGATCATGGACCCTTGACCATTCACCATCATCCCCAAAGTTTCCGATCTAACGACCGATACTGCACCGCTTCCGCCACGTGGGAGAGAGTAAGTTCCTCGACGCCTTCGAGGTCGGCGATCGTGCGGGCGAGCTTGAGGATGCGGTCATAGGCGCGGGCGGAGAGGTTGAGCTGGTTGATCGCCGTGCGCAGGAGGTTCTTCACGTCGTCCTTCGCCACGCAGAACTTCCGAATCTGCCGGCCGGTCATATCCGCATTGCAGTGCCCGCCGTCGCCCTGGAAGCGTCTGGTCTGAATCTCCCTGGCGCGCTCGACCCTCGCCCGAATTGCCCCCGACGCCTCCCCGGTCGGCTGATTCACAAGCTCCTGGTCCTTCAGCCGCGGGACCTCGATGTGGATGTCAATCCGATCCAGCAGCGGGCCGGAAACCTTCCTGAGATATCGGTGAATCTCATGCGGGCTGCAGGTACACGGCTTGGTCGGGTCGCCATAGAACCCGCACCGGCAGGGATTCATGGCGGCCACCAGCATAAATCGCGCCGGATACGTGAGCGACCCGCTCGCACGGCTGATGGTCACATGCCCGTCCTCCAGCGGCTGACGGAGGATCTCCAGCACGTCGCGGTGGAACTCGGGAAATTCATCCAGGAA
>DASRZD010000437.1:0-3379 GCA_035686805.1 Armatimonadota bacterium | reverse complement strand
AAGATGACGTTGTTCCGGAATCCGCCCTTGATCTCGTAAGGCGCTTCCGGGGCAAGGAGCGGCTGACGATAGAGACCGACGACCTTCCGAGGGTCTTCCAGGTCGAGAAGCATGATCCCCGCGGTGTACCGCTTCCTCCATGCCGGCTCCCAGCCATTCTTGCCCCGGTTCGGATCTCCATCAACGGCATGGAAGGTCGTGAGCCACCCGGCTTTCGTCCTTACGGGAGGCGCGCCCGGCCCGACCTTCGCGTTGGCGAATGGGACGTCCTCCACGCGGAGCAGGAGGCTCGAATCGCCCCAATAGCGGAGGTCCGGCGAGTAGGAAATCCAGGTGTCGAACCGCTCCGGCACACCTCGACTGTAGACCGGGAACGGCCTCTCCAAGCGCACATACCTGCCGCCGATCTTCTCGGGGAAGAGCACCATATTGCGATTGTCCGGCGTCGTCATGTGCAGGATTTCGAAGGCCTGGAAGTCATCCGTGACGGCGATGCCTCCCAGGACGCCGTGATGGGTGTCCACCGCGAAGCACATATAGCAGCGGCCGTCAATCACCGTGAGCCGAGGGTCATACGCCCGAGTGATCTCCCTGTCATGCAGCTCGAAGCAGGGCCGTGGCTCGACCTCCCACTGGATGCCGTCATCGCTGAATGCCAGCCCCAGGTTTGTGCCGTCGAGGCGATGCTCTTCCAGCGAGCCGTAGTCGTTGCGGAAGACCATGACGTACCGGCCCTGGTACTTCGTTACCCCGGCGTTGAATATCAGTGCGGCAGGATAAGGAACATCCTTCGCCGAGAGGATGGGATTGCCTGGATAGCGTGTGATCATTCTATAACCCCATGGACGAGTTCTTTGTGCAGGGGGTATCTCTTGCCGAACTCATATGCCGCCAAAACCATCTTCGCCGCCTGATCGGCTAAGGCCTCGCTAGCGGCATGAACCTCGGCAAGTGGTTCGCACATGGGAACCCCATCGCCGATCTTCTTACGCAAGACAATGCCCGCCGACAGGTCGGGGATGGCCCCTGCGTGCCCTCGTAAGCATCCGATTTCGGCAGCCGCCAAGCCGATCTGATGGGCATCGAGGGACTTGACGAATCCATTCTTCACTGACTTCACTTGCCGAATCACCGGCGCAGTCGGCAGGAGCGAGTAATCGTCAATCACCCGCGGATCGCCTCCCTGAGCCTCGATGATCTCTCTGAGCTTCGCCAGGCCCTGAGGCAGCAAGTCCTGGATATCGCCCGATTTGCCGGCCAGCTTCAGAGCAATGTCTCCGAGCACGGTGCAGAGCTCAACCAAATCCTCCGGCCCATTGCCCTTCAGAGTCTCGATGGCCTCCCGAACCTCCAGCGCGTTCCCGATGGCGCATCCGAGCGGCTGGTTCATGTCGGTGATCACCGCGATGGTCTTCTTGCCCACCTGCTTCCCGATGTCAACCATGACACGGGCCAATGTCATAGCGTCTTCAACCGTCTTCATGAATGCGCCCGAGCCGGCCTTGACATCCAGGACAAAGGCATCTGCGCCGGCGGCAATCTTCTTGCTCATCACGCTGGCGGCGATCAAAGGGATGCAGTCAACAGTCGCAGTGATATCCCTGAGCGCATAGATCTTCTTATCGGCGGGGACGAGATCGGCGGTCTGACCCCCAATTGCCGCACCGATCCGCTTGACTTGTGCGATCATCCGCTCGGGCGTGAGGGCGGTCGAGAATCCGGGGATGGATTCCAGCTTGTCCAATGTGCCGCCGGTGAATCCCAGGCTGCGTCCTGACATCTTCACGACCGGAATCCCGGCGGCAGCAAGAAGTGGAATCAGCACGAGCGTCGTTTTATCCCCGACTCCACCGGTGCTGTGCTTGTCAACCTTGACACCGGGGATGTCATGGAGATCGAGGGTCTGGCCCGATCGGACCATCGCCATCGTGAGGGCGGATGTCTCCTCGGCGGTCATGCTTCGGAAGTAGACGGCCATCAGGAACGCCGCCATCTGGGAATCCGGGATCTCACCCGCACAGTACCCGCCGACGAGGAACGCTATCTCCTCGGCACTTAGTCCCTCGCCAGTTCGCTTCTTGAGGATAATGTCGTAGGTGCGCATCAATGGGAGGTTTGGCGCCGGATTGGGGAAATCCTGCTTTGAGTTGGAAAGACAAAGAGGTCAGCCAACGGCCCAGAGTTCAGCCACATGCGCGTGTTACGTTTTGCCAAGCCCAAGCATAACCTCGCTTCAAAGTATGAGGCACAACGGCCTTTGGGTTGCCCACCAAAGCACTTCGTCGACTATCTTGACCTTGGTCTTGCCATATCTCTCTGCCATCAAGGAGATCACCAGCGAATTGGCGGCAATAAAACTCCGCACTTGTCCAACGAACTGGTAATAATCCTCCTTTGAAAACTCCTGGGCGGCAACGACGGTAACCGAACCTCCCCCTCGTTCCTTTCTAGCACTCAAAGCAATTGCTGTGTCCCACATGGGGAAGAATCCAGGAGAGAGGAGGTGGAGACTCTTCGTTGCTGCAACTTGGCCGACGGCGTTCCGAAACGAGTCGTACAAATGCTCTATGAGCGGCCTTTCCGTGTTGAGTTTTGCATCAGCAAGATCTGTTGCGCTGTATCGTTCCAACAGAGACGCATTTCTGCGCGCCGCTTGGGCCAGGTTCTCTCTCCAGTCTGCGAACTTGGATTGTCCCAGAATGCGGCCCATTCGCCCCCAACTGTACAAGAATGGTCGCATAACTTGCTCCATGTCTTCTCTCGAAACGTCTTGCAGGTTGAGATTTCCGGCGGCTTGGAGGCTGTTGCGATAGGTGCGGTCCACATTCTCCCCGGAGTTGTACCGGTTGACATACTGAGTAATCAGGGATTCGATATCACGCTGCATGGATCACCTCGGCTGATGAGAGGATCGCCTTTCGGCGGATATAGTTGGCGCTTGATTCGATGCCTCGGCGGCTGACCAAGTCAACCTTGCGGCCCAGAATCTGTGCAAGCTCATCCTCCATGTGCACCAGGTCAAAAAGCGTCCAGTGTGCATCAGGGTCGAATGAGACGAGCACATCCACATCGCTATCCGGTCCGAAATCCGGACGCAGGACCGAACCAAAGAGCGCGAACTCGATGATCTTCCACTTGCGGCAGTATTCGACGATTCTATCTCGGTCTATCGGTATCTGAATATCCATAGTCCCGTCACCTGGCTTCGATTGTAACCGTGAGCCGGCTTGGTGTCAAGGCGTAACAGTTCACGCTTGGGGATAAGAGTTTTGTCAGGCGGGGAAGAGGACGGATCTGCCGGTGAGCATCTGCCTGCATGAATCCAGCATGTCAAGACCCCTAATGTGCCATGTGCCAAACAAGCTCATAAGCGTCATCT
>DASRZD010000436.1:0-8458 GCA_035686805.1 Armatimonadota bacterium | reverse complement strand
GCATGCGATATCCTGGTGGATTGGAACGGCGACCTAAACGATCAGGAAACCGCGGACAAGTATCGTCGTCAGGTGCAGGATATCAATCGCCTGACTCAGGAAGGTTTAGGCCAACTGGCCGATGCAGCGAGGGACAACGGCATCACTCAGGACGACGTGCGGAAGTTCCTCCCGAGTGCCATCTTCTCCGAGGTAAACCCCTTCGAGGCCCACAAGATCCCCTGGCGGCGCTAGTTCCTGTCGGGGGTCGTGACCCGCTCTGAATCCACATGCCAGTCCAGATAGAGCACGTTTAGCGAGCCCAGATGCCGGCAGCCGATTGCAGGGTGACCTTCGACCAGTTCGATGGAGTCGGTGCTGTTTGCGTCGCGGACTGCAGGGTAAGCGGACGGCGGAATCATCAGCTTGCCTCCCCTGTATACCCCGCTAATCAACACCATGCCGTCAGGTGGTTTGAAATTGTAGAAGTAGCTGGAGTATCTGTGGTTGATGCCGAATGCATCCACATCCTTGGCGGCATACAGGTCTGAGCCGCAGTAGAAGATTCCCGGCTCCCGGGTCTTATACACGAGTGAATCATACAGGCCCTTAGGGTCGTCGGAACCCGACTTCTTGCCCTTCTCGTCATGAGTCCTGTTTAGATACGGCGGCATTTGTTCGTCGTTGTCTTCGGCATACATCTGGAGCGCCATGCCGATCTGCCGCAGGTTCGACAAGCACTGAGTCTTACGCCCCTTCTTCTTGGCGGCCGAAAACACCGGCATCATGATGACCATCAGCAGGACACCGATGCCTATGATAAACAGTATCTCCAGGAATGTGAATCCGCCTCTTCTTCGCATCATTACTCAGCCCCAAAGGATTTCGGTTCGGCTTCCGAGAACTTGCCCGTATACGCTTGAGTTTGGGCGTATGGGCGTATGGGGGTTACTCCCACACTCCCAAACTCCCACACGCCCATACGTTGGGCCTATTCTACTTGTTTAACGGGAAACAGGGGCGAAATGTTCCGTTTTGGCCATGAAGAAAGGAAGCATGCGCTTGACGGGCCGTGAGAGAGTCATCCGTGCGATAGAATTTAAGGGGCCTGATCGAGTGCCCCTCCTCCATGGAGTGCTTCCTGCCGCCATCCTGAAGCATGGGCAGCCGCTGGTTGATCTGCTCAATGAGTCCAAAGACGATTTCGGGGGCAATTGGCAAGTCCTGAAACCTGCTGACATCACCGGCCCGTATGCCGAGGGGACCTTTACCGACGAGTGGGGTGTCACCTGGCACAATGACTATCACGGCATGCTGGGGATTCCGGTCGGCCATCCACTCGCGGATTGTAGCAATTGGCAGACGTACAAGCTTCCCCCGAATCCGAATGATGACTGGTATCCGGCGACTCAGAAGAGCATCGAGGACTCCGGCCACGAGCACTATGTCATGTTCGGCGGTCTGAACCTCTTCGAGCGGATGCAATGGGTTCGGGGCTATGAGAACCTCCTCTCGGACATCGCCCTCGATGCGCAGGAGGCCTACCTTCTGCGCGACGCCATGGTCGAGCATCAGATCGAGTACCTGCGCAAGGCCGCCAGGCTCGACGCGGACGGCTTCCATTTCGGCGATGACTGGGGCACTCAGGTGTCGCTGATCATTCGGCCCGAGACCTGGCGCAGGTTCTACAAGCCTGCCTACGCCCGCATGTTCGAGGTCTGCAAGGCCGCCGGCAAGCATGTTCACTTCCATTCGGACGGTGTGACCTGGGAGATCATGCACGACCTGAACGAGGTGGGGGTTGACGTTCTCAATATCCAGCATAGTATCATGGACCTGGCGGCAATCAAGCGGGAGTTCGGCGGGAAGAGCGCCTTCCGGTCGGACCTCGATCGCCAGCACATACTGCCGCACGGCACTCGGGATGAGATCTACGCGCACGTGCGGGAAGTCTTCGATGCCCTCGGAAGTTGCGACGGCGGCCTGATCGGGCACGGGGAGATTGCCCCCGACGTGCCGCTAGAAAATGTGAGGGCAATGTTCGAGGCCTGGAAGGAGATTGGGGCGTATTCCTGATGAACCGGGTCAATCCAGAGTACGTTGGCATCTCCATACAGTGGTTTGGGACTCCCTGCCACTGCCGTTGCCGGCATTGCCTCTTGCGCGCCGGTGGGAAGCTTAGCACAGTGCCTTTAGCGAAGGTGCGTACGCTGGCAGAGAGGTTTGTGCGCTGGCGAACCCAGGCTGGATTAGAGTTCAGCGTTGATCTGGTTGCCGGCTATCAGTGCGATTCGCCTGAATACCTGGAATGCGCCCAGTTCAACAAACAGCATGGGCAATCTGCCTGGTGGTCCATGCCGTTGAATGGGATAAGGCTTCGAGATGAAGCTGAGCTTAGGGACTTCTTGCCAGCAATCAAGAGCGAGGGGATTACCGCCATCGGTCTCACCTTCTACGGGCTGGGGGATTATCATGATTGGTGGGCCGGACGTCGAGGAGATTTTGAGCAGGCCTTGAAGCTTGCGGAGATTGCCGGGGAATATGGACTGGATCGCCAGGAAACGGTTTTCCTGTCCCAGAAAGGGATTGCGAACCTGACGGAGCTTATCAAACTGCTCGATAGCTTTTCCGGAAATGTCGGAAGATCTGTGTGCCCCTGGGACTACAGGGGGCATGGAAAACGCCTGGAGGACGAGCGTGTCCTGGCATCTCAGGTTGAAGGCCTTCCCGATGAGGTCAAGCGCCATGTCAACCTTAACGCATACGCTTCTGAAGCGGAATGGATACGGAGGATTGCCGAAGGGAGTATCTCTGTGAAGAGCCGCAGTTTCTGTATCTTGAGTGTGTGGGAGGACAACATCCAGGAACTGGAGTCAGCCGAGTGCGATCAGATTCTGGGCGGCTTGCGAGACCGCGACCAAAGTCTTCGGCGGGCATTGCCTCCACTCTCAGAGCTTGCCAACTTGTATGGAGACAGGTCTGGAGACCGCCTGTACAAACTCCGCGACCTCCAATGGAAGTGGACCGACAGCTATATCGAGTCTCACCCGGAGGTCAATCCCTCGGGGCGGTTCGATGACCTGTCCTCATGCGTACTGTAGATAAGTAAATGGCCAGAGAAGAGATCAGTCTAAACGCTCGGTGGAAATTCGCTTGCTTTGATGAGGGCGAGGGGATCAAGGCCGGCGCGCACTTGCCCAAATGCGGTGCGGGCGAGTGGATGGACGCCGTCGTCCCGGGCGATGTCCATCTCGACCTCATGCGCGCCGAAAAGATCGCCGACCCGTTCGTTGGCCTGAACTCGCTCGACCAGCGCTGGATCGAGGAGAAGGAATGGTGGTATCGGCGGGAGTTCGTCGTCCCGGAGAAGGTCCGGGGCAGGCGAATGGAGCTCCAATTCGGCGGACTGGATACCTTCGCCACGGTATGGGTGAACGGGAAGCTTGCGGGCAAACACCAGAATATGTTTGTCCCCTGTAGTTTCGAGGTCTCGCGCTTGCTCGATTACGGCCACCGGAATACGGTGGCCGTTTGCTTAAGTTCCCCCTTGAAGGCGGTGGAGGGGAAGAGCACCGGCGGCCTCGTCTGCGCCTTCGATGCTCGCGAGCGCCTCCATGCCCGAAAGGCTCAGATGTCCTACGGCTGGGACATAGCGCCGAGAATCCTGACGACAGGCATCTGGCGCCCGGCATATCTCGTGGCGCACGGCGATGTCTCCATCGGCGATGTCTCCATCAGAACCGAGTCCTTGTCCGACGAGTCAGCGACTATCAGCCTTGACATTCCTCTCAGTCGTTCCGCGGCTCGACTGAACTCGCCGAAGTCCGAGCTTCAGATCGAGATCACGGGCGGGCTCGAGATCATCAAACAGTCACTTAAGGCATCCCACGCTCGAATGGAGTTCGAAATCCCTAATCCCCGACTTTGGTGGCCGTGGAACGTCGGCAGCCCGAACCTCTACCATCTGACGATCAAGGCATTGTCGAGAGGCGAGGTCCAGGACGAATACAGCACCCGATTCGGCATCCGAACGGTCGAGCTAGTGCAAGAGCCTCAGGTGGAACACCCCGATTGTTTCGGGAAGGACGGCGGGCGGAGTTTCATCTTTGCCATCAACGGTCAACAGGTCTACGCCAAAGGCACGAACTGGATTGCCGGCGACGCAGTATTCGCCCGCATGAACCGTAAGAAATACCGCGAGCTGATTGACCTCGCCCTCGCAAATAATGTAAACATGCTCCGAATCTGGGGCGGCGGAATTTACGAAGACCCATACTTCTACCGCCTCTGCGACGAGAAAGGGATCATGGTCTGGCAGGACTTCATGTTTACCTGCGCCAGGTATCCCGAGGACGAGAAGTTCCTCTCTGAGGTCCATTGGGAGGCGGAGAAAGTCGTCACCGGGCTGAGGAATCATCCGTCGGTCGTGCTCTGGTGCGGCGACAATGAGGTGGATGCAACTCTGCACTGGTCCGACAAGTCCGACATGTCTGACCGGTCTGACAATCGGATAAACCGCGAAGTCCTCCCCGAGGTCTGCGCACGGCTCGACCCCACCAGGCCGTATATCGTCAGCAGCCCGTGCAGTCCCTTCGGCGATCCGGACCCTCAGAGCCCGCGAGAGGGCGATTATCACAACTGGCATCACGGGGCTTCGTACAAGGACGACGCCTACCGCAAAGACTACTCCAGGTTCGTGAGTGAGATCGGGCATCTCTCGATTCCCTGGCCGGAGTCGGTCGAGCGGTTCATCCCGGCAGAGCATCGTTGGCCGCCGGAGAACAAGGCGTGGGATTCCCATTTCGGCACAGTTGAGGGCTGTGATCCCCAGCGCCGAGCGAAGGTTGATGAGGCGATCACGAATTTCGGGTTTTCGCGCCCCGACAACCTGGAGGATTATGCCTATCTGTCGCAGGTCGTGCAGGCCATCGCCCTCAAGGAATGGATGGAGCACTATAGGCGAAGGAAGTATCTCTGCGGTGGAAGCCTCTACTGGAATCTCTATGACAACTGGCCCCAGTTCTCCGACGCGGTCGTGGACTACTATCAGAATCCCAAGATCGCCTACTACTTCGTAAGCCGGGCGTTCGCGAATCTGCTGGTCTCGCTGGAGGACCTGGGCAATGGAATGGTGGGAGTCTGGCTGATCAACGATGAACTCAAAGACCGCTCGGGCAAGCTCCTTCTGAGATGTCAGCGGCTGGATGGCGGAACGTCGTGGACGAGGGTCCTGCCGGTCAAGCTCCCGGCGAACTCCTCGCGGATGGTGTGGGACATGAGGCTTCCCAGGCCGCTGATGGAAGACCCGTGCAGATGCTTTGCCCAGGCCCAACTCCTGCTCAACGGGCGGATCGCCTCGGAGAGCTTCCACTTCCCCGCCGAGTTGAAGGACATCCAATGGCCGGAGACACAGTTGACCGCGCGATTGGGTTCAGACGGGGTCATTGTGGTCGGATCGAGCCTATACGCCCGCCTTGTGAGGACTGAGACTCCGGGCGTTCGATCCCGGTTCAGCAACAACTTCTTCGACATCCCGCCGGGCAAGGAACGGAAGGTCCGAATCGTGACGGAGAACGACTGCCCGGTTCGCATCTCGGCGGCAAATGCCCCGGCAGTCACCCTTTGACCCTACTTTGGCTTCAGCCTGCACCAGTAGTTGGGATCCGAGTTGTCATCCGTCTTCATGACTTCCTTCCGGGACATGGAGTCCACGTGGCCGTCAACCCAAAGGACGGTATTCTTGCCGTCATGCCATCCGGGCGCATAGATGTCGAACTGCCCGTGCCACAGGGTGACGTCCGGCATCGGGGCGTACCAGCTTCCGCCGCCATAAACAGCGTACGGATCGTCGGGATCCCGGTCGCTGCATTCGGTGAGGCGGAGGGTCTTCGACGGATACTCGATCTGCTCCTCATGGGTGGTGATGTTGATGTAGACGTTGTACCCGTAGGTCTTCGCTGCCTTGTAACCATAGATGGCGGTGCCGAGCGGCGCACTCGGGCACATGAATATCTGGCCCTGCTCGTCGATGTTCAGCCCGCCGATTCCCTTAAGCTGCCGAATGTACTTGTCTACCAGATCCTGCCACATGTATCCCCACTCGGCATGCATCGAGATCCTCACAGGCATTGCCATGCCGTCGTAGTCCTGCTCATAAAGCTGGATCGCTTCCGCGAGCTGTTTGAGGTTGTTTATGCACGTGACCTGGTGAGCCCTGGCCTTGGCACGAGCAAATACGGGATAGAGGAAGGCCGAGAGGATGCCGATGACAGCCATCACAACGAGTATCTCTACCAGCGTGAAGCCGTTTCTCTTCATGATCCTCTCCGCAGGTCTCTAGGATGGACTATGCTTCCGTCGAACTTGAGTACGACTCTGCCCATTCCAGGGCCATGGGAAGGCGTGCAGCATTCCAGGTAATACGGCCCTCCCTGGCTGACGTCGTCGGTATCCGCCCAGTGCGTCGGCATCATGGAATGGCTCTCCTTCGCGTTCCACTCGGTCACCGGTATCACTGGAGGCTTGTAGATAGAGACCGGATTCCACATGGCCACTCGGGCGTCCACATAGTAGCTGGTCACCGCATGGTCAATGGGCGGAAACGTCTGCCACCTCCATCTGCTGCGGCATGGATCCAGCGGGCAATGCCATATATGGGCGGCTCCGTAGGGCGCCAGGCATCTCTTGAGATACGGTCCACTCGCAAAACGGCCGAAGTCCACGGACTCCGGAGGCTCGCCCTTCTTGATCTTGGAGGTGGTGTAGGGAGGCGCGCATCCACCCCAGTCGGCGGCATACATCTGCAGCGCGGTCCCGATCTTGTGAACGTTGCTTATGCAGGCCGATCGCACACTCATAGCCCTGATCTTCCCCACTGCCACGCTCAACAAGACCAGCACCGCAATAGATATCGGGACGATGGCCATTACTTGCAGGCAACTTGGTTTCTTGCGCATGTTGTCACCACCCATTAGACGAAGCAGACCCGAAAACAGTTGCGATTGACCATCAGAGAGCAGTCGCCTATACTATCCCCATGAGCGCTGAACCTGCAAAGAAGCCCCCCGGCGCATTTCGCCGCTGCCGCTCGATCATCTTCGGACTCGTGCTGGTGCCGGTGAATATCTACTTCCTCATGTACATGGAGGTCGCGGGCAGAGCGGTCACCGGGTCGGGCGCAGGCCCATTTCCTTCCACCATATCCCTCTTCGCCAACACGATCCTCTTTCTCATCGTGCTCACCCTACTAAATAGTCTGCTTGAACGGAGTTTTTCCTTCGCCCTCGAGCGGACCGAGCTGCTGGTGATCTACGTGATGCTCACGGTCTCGACCGCCATTGTCAGCATTGATTACCTCGACGTCCTCGTCCCCATGATGACCTACCCCTTCCGATTCGCCACGCCGGAGAACAAGTGGGTGCAGAATATGCTGCCATACATTTCTCCGTGGGTCAGCGTGTCCGATCCGGAGGCGGTAAGAGGCTGGTATGAAGGCCACACGGCTTTCTATGACTGGCACATCATCAAGCCCTGGCTGATCCCGGTCGCGGTCTGGTCAGGGGTCATCTTCGTGATGCTGCTGGTCATGTTCTGCATCAACACCATCGTCCGCCAGCAATGGATAGAGAACGAGCGCCTGCAGTTCCCCATAGTCGAGCTGCCCATGCAGATCACCGAGCCGGGGCACAGACTCTTTCGAAGCAAGCTGATGTGGGCCGGCTTCTCGATCGCTGCCGCAATCTCCATTATCAATGGCCTGCATTCGCTTTATCCAACAGTTCCAACCTTGACGGTCAAGATGTGGGATATCGCGACGTTCTTCCCGACCAGACCCTGGAACGCAATGGGCTGGACCCCGATCTCCTTCTATCCCTATGCCATCGGCCTTGGGTTCCTGCTGCCGGTGGACATGCTCTTCTCCTGCTGGTTCTTCTATATCATGTGGAGGGTCATTCGGATTCTGGGATCGGTCTACGGCGCCTATGAGAATGCGCCGAACTTCCCATTCATGGACCAGCAGGCCCTCGGGGGATACTACCTGATCGCCATATTCGCATTGTGGTCGGGCCGAAAGCATCTGGCAAAGGTATTCAGAGTGGCGCTTGCAGGTCATAAAGACCCCGACGAGGCCAACGGCCCCATGACCTACAGGACCGCGGTCTTCGGCCTGCTGCTGGGGATGGCGGCCATCATGTGGTTCTTTCACTTCATCGGCCTCACCTGGTGGATCGCCATAGTGGCAATTGGCCTCTACTTCTTCCTGGCGCTGGCGGTCGCGAAAATGCACGCCGAATTCGGCCCGCCTGCCCATGACCTCCACAGAATGGGCCCCGAAGTCGTGCTAACCGAGATGTTCGGCACCCGCTCGTTCGGGGCTGGCGATCTTACCGGGCTGAGCTGGTTCTGGTGGTTCAACCGCGCCTACCGAAGCATGCCCATCGCATATCAGTTGGATGGCATGAAGATCGGCCAGCGAACG
>DASRZD010000435.1:0-3070 GCA_035686805.1 Armatimonadota bacterium | reverse complement strand
TCGCCTCCGGTCAGCCTCTCATACCAAGCCGTGTCAAATGCTCGGTAGGCGGCATCGGGCGAATCTCCAAACCCAGCCACGCCGTCTTGAAGATTCTCACCGTACAGGGCGCACCATTGGTTGCCGTCTATGGAAAGCCCTGGCCTTAGCTGTATCGAAGGCCGAAGAAGTTCTTGTGCTGCCGCATACCTCTCGTTGGCAGCGTTCCAGTCAAGTCGATCTGATGCTTCACTCATCATCGCCTCCGGTCAGGATTGCGCGGATTAGTTGCCTGCACCGCTCCATTTCCAGGTTGCGTCCGGTGTTAGGTATCCAGGCGTTCCCATAGCGCCACAAATACACTTCCTTCGCCATAGATTCGCGGTCCCGCTCCCGCTCCGGTGGTGCGAGGTAGAGCTTGGCACCATCCTGTGCGGCGTCTAGCATCTCCTCGGATATGTCGATGCTGTATCCGTTTGCGTTTTCGCCAATGAAGCCCACCGGCTCCGCGCCTTGGTTGAGGATGGACCGAAGCTCGGCAAGACCAGCCTGAAACGCTTTTTCTTCGCTCTCGGGATCGTCGGCGTTAATAATGTCAGCCACCAAGTCTCGCAGCCATTCTTCCACCCGCTCCCGCTGGTCATCACTCATGGTCATTACCTCCGTACCGCGCCCCGCGCCTCGGAGGGGTCGGGGGGTGGGTACCCGAACACGATGCCGGCCTTCGCCTCTTCGTGCCGCTTCATCACCACGTCGAACAGTTCGGGCGAGATCTCTTCGATCAAGTCGAACTTCACCCTGAACTGGCTCTTGGGATCCGGCTCGATGTAGACCCGGGTAACGACTGCCAGCGGGGGCCGGCGCAGGTTCGCGGCGAGCTGGGTCACGTACCGCGCCCAGTCCTTCACACTCATCACCGGGATCTTCAGAAACGCGATGTCCGCCTTGGCGTAGTGCTCCTCCTCGGTGAACAGATGAAGGTCCAGGTCCTTCGATCCGCGCCGCCCCTCGTAGTACCCTGCGGGAAGCACTGCCATCCGCCTGCGCTCAGAGCACGCCTTCCCTCGGCCCGTATCGGCACTGCCCCACTCGTTGAACGGGCAGGTGACGCACTCGTCGGACTGAGGCACGAAGTAATCCGGACCCGACTGCATGGAGGGGTGCGGCGCCATCTCTTCGTCCCCGCGCCCGAATGCGTAGCAGACCGGAGGGAGGTTCACAGGGCGGGTGGGGTCGTACTTACTCGTGTAGTAGGTGCGTTCCTGCACCACGTCCAGAATTACCACGGCCATTTGGTTGCCGGGCATGGGCTCATCATCGAACGAGAGGATCCCGCCCTGAGTGGAGAGGAAGTCCCCTCCCACATGCTCGGATCCCGCATAGTTATCCGCCATCTCAGCGAATCGTTCGTCGTACTTCGTCACTTCGGTTGTCATGGTGCTACCCTTCCCTTCGTTGGGAGTGTTGACTCTTTGGGGCTTTACCCCCGGTGTTTTCCAACGTAAAGAAACTTTATCTCAACTTCGGAGTTTGCCAGTTTGGACCTTATTTTCAGCACACTCCCTTGCCTCATTTCAGTGTAGTTCTTTTCAACGCTTAAAAGCCCTACACATAAATCAATCAGGCTTACGCCTTCATCATCGGTGTTGTTCTTTCCCATTTCCTCAGCTGAGCGATCATTACCCAAAGATTTCCCATTGACGTCTCCGCCGACAATCCTCCTCGTCATATTCATCACTGCCATCCTCTCAGATCTTCGTGATGCTCACTTCCTTGGCATTGAACTTCTCCACCCCCGGGACCACAACCCCATCGTCCATCAGATCCATCACGGCCTTGTCGCTGAGCCGCTTCTGAAGCAGGTCGAACCGCCTGTTCGCAGCCACGTAGGACGTAAATGCGTCCCAATCCTTGAGGCTCGGGTGCTCCTTCATCACGATCTGAGCCCGGTACCTGAGTCCTGCGGCCCCGGAATCAAGAGACTTGGACAGATTGTCGATGATGTGCTCCCTCACCTCCGTTTCACGAGCTTTCACGTTGTCCACATGCTTCTGCATCGCCAGGCGCAGCTCCCTGACCTCCGCATAGAGATCAGCACAGAGCCCGATGGCGGGCGGAAGCGGCGAACCTTGTTCGAATTTCAGATCCATGATGATCTCCTTATGAGCAGCGGGGACAGGGGGCTGAGGACCAGAGCCGCCCACTACGGACGAACCCTGAGCCCTTACAGAGAGGACATTCGGGATCGGCGGTCGTTGCTTCGATCCACCGTACCAACACTTTCTTCGCGTCGATGGCTCTGCTGAGAACGAGAGCAGGCCCAAGATCGTAGTTCCCCGAGGCATCGGGATGGACCTCACGGGCGATGGCCCGGAACCGCTTGGTCACTTCCCGGATCGTGATGTCATCGAGATCCAAGGGAATGCCGAGCGTATCAGCCGCGGCTTGCGCATCTTGGCGGTTTGGGGGCGTTTTCATTCAGTAGATTCCTGTTCCTCAATCAAACGCAGGGCTTCTTCGCGTGTGATGGGTTGAAGAATGTAGAAATAACTTTCCTCGCCCCAATCATCCCGGTCATACATGATCCCAAGGGATTGAGTCATTTGAAACGGCTCGCCCTTCTTTATAGGTTCTCCGCGATGGGCAATTATTCTGTCGTCCGCCATCTTAATTTCTCCGGTTCGTGCATACACACACAGAATTTGACTAATAATACTCTCTGGCTAAGAGGGTGTCAAGACTTTAGTAAGACGCCGTTCGATCAACTCGCAATACTCTGCGTTCAGCTCTATGCCAATAGCCTCGCGGCCTAACTGTAATGCTACCATGAGCGTAGTGCCCGCCCCGGCGAAGGGGTCCAGGACCATTCCACCCTCCGGGCTTCCTGCCTTGATACAGATTTCCGGTAGCTCGGGCGGGAAGACGGCGAAATGCGCCTCTGCGAATGGCTTGGTGGCTATCGTCCAGACGGTGCGGCGGTTGCGGGTGCCGTTGTCGGTTGTCGGCTCCCGATTAATACGATGTTGAATCGCGGACTGTCCAGGAATTAGGTGGTCCTTGGTTTCACGCCGAAAGTCTGCCGCCGCACCAC
>DASRZD010000434.1:0-4945 GCA_035686805.1 Armatimonadota bacterium | reverse complement strand
CGCCGGATACTGGGATTATCCCACCAGCAGCGACACGGCCCCGGGTCAGGACATGACCGACGCCTCCGGCAACAACGCCAACTATTACACGGCCCCTTATGCCTACCCCATCGACTCCGGCAAGTACACCACGGTCGCCGGCGAGTTCCAGAACTCCGACAGCCCTTACGGCACATTCGATCAGGGCGGTAATGTCTGGGAATGGAATGAAGCCATAGTATATCAGGACACTAATCACATCTGTCGTGGCTTACGTGGTGGTTCGTTCTACGACGACGACGACTTCCTCCAGGCTTCGGGTCGCGGCAGCTGCACCCTCCCGACGGGCGAGGGCGGCGACGTCGGGTTCCGTGTCTCCGAAGTTGTTCCTGAGCCGTCATCGTTTGTTGTCCTGGCATGTGGACTTGGAATGCTTCTGGGATTGAAGCGGCGCAGGGTCTAGACGGAGGGCGGGAGAGGCCACCCGCCCCTACCCATGGTTTGGCTGCTCACCGCCGGTAGGGGCAGGTTTGAATCCTGCCCTCTCCTCCGGAGGGCGGGTGTGAACCCCGCTCCTCCCGGGCCCTCACGAACCTCCTGCTCGTCTACGAAGAGTCCTCCTAGCCTTGTCCCCGAGCGGCGGATTTGCTAGAATGATGTGTCATGAATCCGCATTCCCTCAAGGTTCTTGAATTCGGCGAAGTCGTCTCAATGCTCCGGGAACGCACTGCCTGCGCCCTCGGAGATGAAGTTGCTCGCCAACTCGAGCCAACCTCCGACTTGCTGACAATTCAAGAGGGCCAGCGCGAGACTACCGAGGCCGCGAGTCTGATCGCAGAAGAGGGGCATGTTCCCCTCGGCGGAATCCATGACATCCGAGCGCAAGTTACCGCAGTCACGAGGGATGCTCTCCTCGATCCATCGGAACTCCTCGATCTTGCCGGCACACTGGCATCAGGGCGGAGTCTGAGGGCGTTCATCATAAAGCGGGGAGAGAAATGCCCAAAGCTGGCAGAAATCGCCGTCAACATCGGCCAGTTCCAGAAGATCGAGAAGGCGATTGGTGATTGCATCTCGGAGAATGCCGAGATTCGCGACACAGCCAGCCCCGAACTCGCCGCAGTCCGCAGCAAGCTGAAGACCATCCATGCCAGGATGCTCGACAAGCTCCATTCCCTCATCCAATCCGCCGACTACCGAACCATGATCCAGGACCCGGTCGTCACCCAGCGAGGCGACAGATACACCATCCCCGTCAAGGCTGAACACCGGCCGCATTTTCCGGGGATCGTTCATGACAGCAGCGCCAGCGGAGCGACGGTCTTCATCGAGCCGGCCTCGGTCGTGGATATGGGCAATGACCTCAAGGAACTCGCTCTCAAGGAGCAGCGTGAGATCGAGAAAATCCTCCAGCGGCTCTCGGGCATGGTCAAGGGAAGCGCCTCGGAAATCCAGATAACCCTCGACTCCCTGGCGAGGCTCGACTTCGCCTCCGCGAAGGGCAAGTTGAGCTGCGACATGGACGCCGTTGAGCCGGTGCTGAACCAGTCAAACAGGCTAAACATCATCCAGGCGCGGCATCCGCTTCTCAATGGAGAGGTCGTGCCGATTGACGTCGAACTGGGCTCGACTTTCAAGGCTCTCCTCATCACCGGCCCGAATACGGGCGGCAAGACGGTTACGCTCAAGACCATCGGCCTGCTATCGTTGATGGCACAGAGCGGCCTCCACATCCCCGCTCGAAGCGGGAGCGAGCTGGCGGTCTTCAGCCAGATTTTCGCGGATATCGGCGACGAGCAGAGCATCCAGCAGTCGCTGAGCACCTTCTCCTCGCACATGAGGAATATCGTCAATATCATCGTCCACCTGGGTAATAACTCCCTGGTCTTGCTGGACGAGATCGGCGCGGGGACCGACCCCGCGGAGGGCGCGGCGCTCGCCAAGTCCATCCTCGATTTCCTGATTGAGAGGGATGCCCGAACCGTCGCCACGACCCACTACGGCGAGCTTAAGGAGTTCGCGTTCGTTCGCGAGGGGATCGAGAATGCCAGCGTCGAGTTCGATCTAAAGACCCTCCAGCCGACGTACCGGCTGATGATCGGCGTCCCGGGCAGCAGCAATGCGTTCGCAATCGCGAGCCGGCTGGGGATGCCGGACAGAATCGTCGAATCGGCGGCTCAGTTGATGGGCGGCAAGGAGGAGTCGGAGGAGATCATCCGCAAGATCGAGCAGACTCACAAAGCCGCAACTGAGCGAGAGCAGTTGGCCGAGCGGACCTCCAAGGACTTGGACACGCTCAAGACGAGGTATGAGGTGCGGCTTGAGGAGATGGAGACTCTGCGGCGGGAGATTCGCCAGCAGCTCGCGGAGGAGGTTGATCGGCAGGTTCGGGAGAAGGTCGCCGAGTTGGAGCAGGTGATTCAGGAGCTGAAGGCAATGCCTCAGCCGGTCGTGAAGGAGATCGAGCAGAAGCGTCAGCGGTTCAAGAAGCGGGTGAAGGAGATTCGGCAGGAGGTCGAGGAGATCTTGCCGCCGGTCTATGAAGAGCCCGACAAACCGTTCGTGCTGAAGGCGGGGGATTTCGTCCGCGTCACGACTTACCATGTTGACGGCGAGTTGCTTAACGATCCTGGGGACGGCGAGGCGCTGGTGCTGGTAGGATCGATCAAGATGAGCGTGCCGTTTTCCGATCTCAGGCCCGCAAAGCGGCCTGAGCCCAAGAAGGAGCACGCGGCGGAAGCAGTCATCACCTCTACCAAGGCAATGAGCATCTCGGCTGAATTGAAGCTCATCGCCCAGAGGGTGGAGCCGGCGCTGGACAACCTGGATAAGTACATTGACGACGCCTACCTCGCCGGACTGCCGACGGCCCGCATAATTCACGGCGTGGGAACCGGCGCATTGAAGAAGGCGGTTTGGGAATACTTGTCGAACCACCATGCGGTAGATTCGTTCCGCCTCGGCGAACAAAGCGAAGGCGGGGCAGGCGCTACCATAGTAACGTTTAAGACCAAGTAGTTGTTTGGGATTTGCTTTTTCTCCCGTTTGGGATTTGTTTCGTGCTTCGGATTTCGAATTTCGGATTTACGTACCTGGGGGTTGCATTCATGTCCGATTACTCACCAGATCTGATCAGCAGCCTGGAGTCGCGGGCTCGGGAAATTCG
The DNA here is from genome assembly GCA_035686805.1 of Armatimonadota bacterium. Classification (GTDB taxonomy): domain Bacteria; phylum Armatimonadota; class UBA5829; order DTJY01; family DTJY01; genus DASRZD01. The sequence goes on along the minus strand of DASRZD010000434.1, from coordinate 1,800 downwards.
CAAGGACATCCTCATCATGGTCGGGGCGGCGAAGTCCGGTCACCCGGGAGGGTCTCTCTCGGCGGCGGATATAGTGACCGCGCTTTACTTCAATGTCCTGCGCCATGATCCCTCGAACCCCAAGTGGCCGGACCGCGATCGGTTTGTCCTCAGCAAGGGTCATGCCTGCCCGGTACTCTATGCGGCGCTCGCGGAATCGGGCTATTTCCCCAAGGAAGAGATCATCACTTTTCGACATATCAACAGCCGCCTCCAGGGCCACCCGGACATGAAGAAGTTGCCGGGAGTGGAGTTCAGCACCGGCTCGCTGGGCCAGGGGCTCGCGGGCGCTCAGGGGATGGCGCTCGCAGGCAAGCTGGACAAAAAGGACTACCGCGTTTTCGCGATGATCGGCGATGGTGAATCCGAAGAAGGCGCTATATGGGAGACGGCCATGTCCGCCGCCCACTATAAGCTGGACAATCTTACCGCCATTACGGATTTCAATGGCCTGCAGATTGACGGCCTGAACTGCGAGGTTATGACGGTCGCGCCGCTCCCGGACAAGTGGCGGGCGTTCGGCTGGAACGTGATCGAGGCTGACGGCCATGACTTTCCCCAGATTCTGGACGCTCTCTCGCCCGAGAGGAAGGTCGCAGGCAAGCCAACCATGATTATCGCCCACACGACCAAGGGGAAGGGTGTGAGCTTCATGGAGAACGTCTGCGACTGGCATGGCAAAGCCCCGAGCGAGGGGCAGGTCTGCCAGGCGCTCGCGGAGCTGGACAAGCAGTAAGCAACTCCCTCCCCACCTGAGGGGGAGGGTCGGGGTGGGGGATGAACCAGCAAACCGACGAATTAGCGAGCCTAAGTAGATCGGCCATGGAATCGGCCCATGCCCCCTACAGCAACTTCAAGGTCGGGGCGGCGGTGCTGGGTGCGAGCGGGCGGGTCTACTCCGGCTGCAATGTGGAGAATGCGTCCTATGGACTGTCCATTTGCGCTGAGCGGGTTGCCATTTTCAAGGCCGTCAGCGAGGGCGAGCAGGAGATTCAGGCGATAGCGATCGCCAATTCCACTGGCAAGCCGGCATTCCCGTGTGGCGCATGCCGCCAGGTAATGGCCGAGTTCGCAGTGGATGGGATGGAGATCTACCTCGTATCGGACGAGGGAGTGGAAAAACATACATTAGCGGAGCTGCTGCCGCATGCTTTTAGGCTTTAGTCACGCATCACGAATCACGGATCACGGGAGAATTGAATGGCAGAGAAAATCGCCACTAGAGATGCATACGGTCAGGCGCTGGTGGAACTGGGCAGAGAAAACCCGAACATCGTCGTCCTGGATGCCGACCTATCCAAATCCACCAAGACCAATCTATTCGCCCAGGCCTTCCCCGACCGCCATTTCAACTTCGGGGTCGCCGAGGCGAACATGATCGCTACTGCCGGGGGACTTGCGACTTGCGGCAAGATTCCATTCGCCAGCACGTTCGCCGTATTCGCAAGCGGCAGGGCATGGGATCAGTCGCGGATGTCGGTCTGCTACCCCGAGATGAACGTAAAGATCGTCGCCACTCATGGCGGGATAACGGTCGGCGAGGACGGCGCGTCTCATCAGGCGAACGAGGACATCGCCATCATGCGGGCGCTCCCGAATATCACAGTCGTCGTCCCGGCGGACGGCGTCGAGACGAAGAAGGCGGTTCGCGCGATCGCTGAGTACCAGGGGCCGGTCTACATGCGTCTCGGGCGATCGGCAGTGCCGGTCATCTTCGATGAGGACTACAACTTCGCGCTCGGCCAGGCGGTGATCGTTCGG
>DASRZD010000433.1:0-2819 GCA_035686805.1 Armatimonadota bacterium | reverse complement strand
CCCGCAGAATGGCTTGACGCCCCTTCTTAGGCAGCACAGGCGCGGGCTGACTCTCTTCCATCACGGCTTGCAGACCTTGCAGGGGACGAATCCCTCGTTGATGGCCTCTTCGCGTGTCTTCAAGTAAACGCGGTTCTTCTCAGCGGGCAGATATCTGCATGTCGGCAGATGGAACTTGAGGCTGCGCTTGTTGCCGATGAACCCGCCTTCTATGGGCTTGCTGCTATCCGCCGACTGAGTCTTTTCGCTGACGAGCAAGGTCCACCAGCAGTCGGCAACGCCATTGGCGGCCAGGCTGAAAACCGCCGATTGCATGGCGGCCTCGTCCTCGCTTGACAACCAGCCGTTCGCGCTCTTGGCAAGCTGAACGGCAAACTCGGATGGATTGCTCACAACCTTATTGCCGTCAAAGTCGGCTTTCAACTTGCCCGCGGCAGTGTCCAGCGATTTCTCGAATTCGGCATGCTTCGGGCCCGTGAATGCCGTTGGGTCGGTATGGTAGGGCTGGCAAAGGCCAATGACGGTTCCAGCCAGCCCGCCGAGAACAGAGGTCAGGGCCGAGTCGGCAGGCTTCATTCCGATCTTCTTCCTTGCCTCCCTGAACTTGTCAGCCAGGGCTGTCGCACCATTCCCCTCGCCTTTTTCCACATAATACCTGGGCTCGGGAGTCGGCTTGGAGGCCTTCACTATCCCCTCTTCCAGTGGAGTAAGCCTCGTCTTGATATCGTCAGGCATGAAGCTGATGGCCTTTTGAATGACCGCCTGGGTAAATGTGGTCGGCTCTTTGGACAGGATCGGACCTCCCGCCAGGATCAAAAGCGCCATGAACCAGATCTTAGTCCTCATCGGAGTGTTCTCCCTTCATCCTCAGCATGGTCTGATAGACCTCTTTTCTCGGAATAGTGTACATGGTAGAAACCGCATGAACGGCGTCGCGCTGGGTGAGGCCCTCGTCGAGGAGCTTGCGCAATGCCGCCTCCACATCCACGACCGAGGTTTCCCCGGGTTCCTCGGTCAGGCCTGCGACGACAACAGTGAACTCCCCCCTCGGAGCGAGTTCGGTGAACCGCTCGATGGCGGTTGCGATCGTGCCCCGATGGACTTCCTCGAAGACCTTGGTCGCCTCGCGAATAACCGCTATCCGCCGATCGCCCCAAACCGCGAGCATGTCCTTCAATGTGCTCAGTAAACGATGCGGCGATTCATAGAATACCATTGTTCGCTGGTCGCTCGCAAGGGAGGCAAGGAAGGTCTTCCGCTCGCTCGAGCGTCTTGGCGGAAATCCTTCGAAAGCAAAACGCCTGGTGGAGAGTCCGGAAACCAGTAGGGCGGTTATGATGGCACTCGGTCCTGGGATGGCTACGACGGGGATGTTCTCGGCGATTGCGAGGGTGATGATCTCATGGCCGGGATCCGAAATGCCCGGAGTGCCGGCGTCCGAAACAAGGGCGATATTCTTGCCTGCCTTCAGCATCTCGATCAGCATCCTGGCCTTTCGAGTGAGGCTGTGCTGGTGATAGGGCGTAGCGGGCGTATGGATGTCATAGTGCTGAAGGAGGTTGTGGGTGACTCTAGTGTCCTCGGCGGCGATCAGGTCCGCTTCCCGAAGGATTTCGAGCGCGCGAAGAGTGATATCGGCCAAGTTCCCGATAGGAGTTGCCACCACATAGAGCGTTCCCGGCATCCTGGCCTCTCAAAAGTCTTATTCCAGCTCAATGAGGCTGAAGCTGTAGTTCGGTGCTTCCTTCGTAATCACTACGTCGTGCGGATGGCTTTCTCGGAGGCTCGAACCGGTTATGCGGGTGAACCGGGCCTTTTCCTGCAATTCGGCGATCGTCCTCGCGCCGCAGTAACCCATCCCCGAGCGAAGGCCGCCTATCAGTTGATGGACCGTATCCGACATAGGGCCCTTGTAGGGTACCCTGCCCTCTATGCCTTCGGGAACCAGGCGGCTCTCGTCCACCTGAGCATATCGGTCGCTGCTGCCCTGCTTCATGGCGCCTATGGAGCCCATGCCGCGATAGACCTTGTAACTCCGGTTTCGGTAAATCTCTATGTCGCCGGGGGTTTCGTCCGTGCCTGCGAAGAGGTTGCCGATCATTGCGCAATCCGCGCCCGCCGCAATCGCCTTGGTGATGTCGCCGGAAAGCCGAATGCCGCCATCCGCTATAACCGGAATGCTGTGCTTCTTCGCCTCGACGGCGCACTCCTGGATGGCGGTGATCTGAGGCACTCCCACTCCCGCAACGACCCTGGTGGTGCAAATCGAGCCCGGGCCGACTCCCACTCGAAGGCCGTCCACACCGGCGTCAATCAGATCCTTCACGCCTTCTTTAGTGACGACGTTGCCCGCGATGACCGGCAGGTCGGGGAATGCCTTCTTGATCTCCTTTACCGCATTGATGACGCCCGATGAATGCCCGTGGGCAGAGTCCACGACCACCACGTCAACGCCGGCCTCGACGAGGACCGCGGTCCGCTCGACGGGGTTCTTGATGGGACCGACGGCCGCCCCGAGGCACAGGCGTCCATTCGCGTCCTTGGTGGCAAAGGGGAACTGACGGATCTTCTCGATGTCCTTGATCGTGATGAGGCCCTTTAGCGTGCCTGCGTCGTCCACGATCGGGAGCTTCTCGATCTTGTGCTTCTGGAGGATGTCCTTGGCTTGGTCGAGGGTCGTGCCGACCGCCCCGGTGATCAGGCCCTCCTTGGTCATGACCTCGGAGATCAGTCGCCTGGGATCGTCCTCGAATCGGACATCGCGGTTGGTGAGTATCCCGACGAGTTTATCGCCGGTCGTAATCGGAACGCCTGAGATG
>DASRZD010000432.1:0-2804 GCA_035686805.1 Armatimonadota bacterium | reverse complement strand
CTATGGCCACATCGAAACGCCTGAGGAGAAAGTCGAGCACCTCATCCGCCTTCGCGAGCTTCAGGACGAAACAGGTGGATTCCTGGCATTTATACCGCTCGCCTACCATTCGGAGGGCACGGCGCTGGGCTCGCTGAATGGCCGGAAGAGATCGTCCGGCATGGAGGATCTGAAGACCATCGCCATTGCCAGGCTGATGCTCGACAACTTCCCGCACATCAAGGCGTTCTGGATCATGCTGGGCGTCAAGTTGGCTCAAGTCTCCCTTCATTTCGGGGCGGATGACTTCGACGGCACGGTGGTCGAGGAGAAGATCACCCATTCGGCGGGGGCGGATACGCCCGAGGCATTGACGGTGGCCGACATCACAAGATTGATCGCGGAAACCGGCATGACACCCATCGAGCGGGGTACTCTTTACAATGAGGTGAAGAGATGAGGATAGGCTCAGTGCCGTACTTGAACGCCAAGCCGCTCATCTGGGGCTTGGATCCTGACCAGGTGATATACGAGGTCCCATCGAAGCTGGCTGCGATGCTCAAGGCGGGCGAGATCGCGTGTGCGATGGTTTCGTCGGTCGCATGCTTCCAGAATCCTGATCTGAAGATAGCCCCCGGCATGAGCGTTTCGTGCATCGGACCGGCGGAGAGCGTGAAGCTGTTTCATAACGGAGACCTGAACTCCATCCGAACCGTCGCACTGGATACCAGTTCGCTGACTTCGGTGCTGCTGGCGAAGGTCATTCTGAAGGAGTGCTACGGCCTGTCCCCGAAGTTTGTCAACCTGCCGCCAATCCTCCATCTAATGACAGAGATATGCGATGCGGCGGTGACCATCGGCGATAACACGATGCAAGCGCCTAAGGATAAGTGGGCTGAGTTGGACCTCGGCAGCGAGTGGAATGGTCTTACCGAGCTGCCGTTCGTTTTCGCGGTATGGGCGGTGAATCCTCGACTGGCGAAACCGGAGCTTGTAGATACGCTTCTCAAGTCAAAGGCCCAAGGCCTTCGGTCGCTCGACGAGATAAGCGAGTCTGAGGCGAAGAGGCTGAATCTGCCGTATCAGACCTGCTACCACTACCTCAGCGAGACCATGAACTACGATCTAACCGACCGGCATCTGGAGGCGCTGAACCTGTTCCGAGCGAAGGCGAGGGAGATTGGGTTCATATCGGGCGATCATAAGCTGGAGCTTTACGATGTCTAAGCGGATTTCGGCGCAGGAAGCGATTGCGCTATTCGAGAACGGCGAGCTTCTGGATGTCGGGCTCGCCGCCGATGATGTCTGCCGCCGAATGCATCCCGAGCCATACCGGACGTATGTCGTTGATCGTAACATCAACTATACGAACATTTGCATCTCAGGATGCCGGTTCTGCGCGTTCTACCGGGATGCCGATTCGCCGGACGCCTACCTGCTCAGCGATGAGGAGATTCACCTGAAGATCGAGGAGGCGGTTGAACTCGGCGCGACCCAGATTCTCATGCAAGGGGGGCTCCATCCCGACCTGGACATCGCCTACTATGAAAGGCTCGTTCGAGGGATCAAGGATCGGTTTAAGGTGCATGTCCATTCTTTTTCGCCGCCAGAGATAGTCCATATTGCCAGGGTCTCAGGATTGGGCGTGGAGGAGACTATTGCCCGCCTGAAAGAGGCTGGCTTGGACTCGATTCCGGGAGGAGGCGCCGAGATACTGACCGATGGCAGCAGGCAATCTCTCAGCCCGAATAAGTGCTCGGCAGGCGAGTGGCTGATGGTCATGGAGATCGCTCATAGGCTTGGGCTGCCGACCACCGCCACCATGATGTTCGGGCATGGGGAGACCTTCGGGGAGCGGGTCGAGCACATGGCGAGGATTCGGGAGCTACAGGATCGGACGGGTGGCTTCACGGCATTCATACCATGGACCTTCCAGCCGGAGAACACCGAGCTTGGCGGTTCCGCCTTCGCCAAGGCTTCGGCGGACAGGCAGGCGGTGGGCGGATATGACTACCTCCGCACGCTGGCGACATCAAGGCTTTTCCTGGACAACGTGCCGAATATCCAGGCGTCGTGGGTTACCCAGGGAGAGAAGGTTGGGCAGATCGCACTCCATTTCGGCGCGAACGACCTCGGCAGCACGATGATCGAGGAGAATGTCGTCGCGGCGGCAGGAGTCCGTTTTCGAATGAGCGAAGAGGGACTCAGGCGGGCGATCTCTGAGGCAGGCTTCGAGCCTCGAAAACGGGATACGTACTATCGGATATTGGAAGGACAATGAATCAACTTGCAATCATTGGTGGGAGTCAGGCCTATAAGCTGATCCTGTCGGGGCAGGAGTTGTCTCCAGTGAAGACCCCGTTCGGCGAATCACAACCAGCCCTGCGGCTGGATAACGGCACGATCTTCATGTCCCGCCACGGCAAGAATCATTACTCGATCGCTGCTCCGTGGGTGAACAATCGCGCGAATATCTGGGCGCTCAAGGAGCTTGGCACGACTCACATCGTCTCATGGTCCGGGCCGGGTGCGATTGATGAGACTCTGGAGATCGGCCAGTTCGTGATCCCCGATGACATCATTGACGAGACGAAGGCTCGTGAATACAGCTTCTTCAAGGGGACTGGATGGGGATTCGTGCGCCAGAATCCGGTCTTCTGCCCGACCCTCACCCTGGCGATGTTCGATGTGATGGCGGAGTTGGGGCTGAAATGCCGATCAGGAGGGACATACGTATGCACGGAAGGTCCTAGATTGGAGACGCCGGCCGAGATAAGGAAGTTTAAGCTCTTCGGCGGACACATGGTCGGCATGACCCTCGTCCC
>DASRZD010000431.1:0-2580 GCA_035686805.1 Armatimonadota bacterium | reverse complement strand
CCGCGCCGGCAAGTTCCCCGGGGAAGAGCATAGTTTTTGAGAGGTTGACCAGCCTGCCAGGGACTGGTATGATCTGAGCAGAAGGGTGGCGAAATCATTGACTTTTCCGGTAGTTATCCACAAGAGCAAGTACGGATATGACGCATCCTGTCTGACGTTGCCTGGTTGCGCGAGTCAGGGTGAGACATACGATGAGGCGATTGATAACATCAAATCGGCGATCAAGGAGTATCTTGAGGCAATAGATATCATAGAAAAGGGGAAGTCCGAGGACTCCGAAGTGGTGCTGGTCGAGGTACCCGCCTGATGCTTTTCACCGACGTCTCCTCTGCGCGAGCGCAAAAGGCGTTCGAGAAAGTCGGTTTCAAGGTCATCAGGCAGGCAAGCATACTGTAATGTCGGATGGCGCTCGGTATCTTACGTTCCGAGGCACAATCCCATCAACCCTTATACCCTCAGAACGTTGATCCGGGCTGCAGGACTCAGCGACGAGCAGTTCAAGGATCTTCTATAGGCATGGAAATCACTCACACAATCGCCGAAACCAGAGAGATCATCTGCCAGGCAAGGGCTGAGGGGAAGAGCGTCGGGCTGGCACCGACGATGGGCTTTTTCCACGAGGGCCATCTCTCCCTCATGCGCCAAGCGAGAAAGGACAACGACTTTGTTGTCGTGAGCCTGTTCGTCAATCCGATCCAGTTCGGGCCAAGCGAAGACTTCCGAGACTATCCTCGCGACTTGGATCGGGACGCTCGCATGGCCGAGGATGTCGGCGTTGACCTGATCTTCAACCCATCGGTGGAAGAGATGTACCGCGAGGGGCATAACACCTACATCGCCGTGAGAAAGCTCACGGAGGGCCTGTGCGGGGCATCCAGGCCGGGGCACTTCCTGGGAGTCACGACGGTCGTCCTCAAGCTCCTCAATATCATTCAGCCCGACCGAGCCTACTTCGGCGAAAAGGACTACCAGCAGCTAAAGGTCATAGAGCGCATGGTGGGCGATCTCAATGTGCCGGTGGAGATCGTCCCCATGCCCATCATCCGCGAGCCGGATGGCTTGGCGATGTCCTCGCGGAACTCCTACCTCAGCCCGGAGGAGCGCCGGGCGGCCCTGGTGCTTAGCAAGTCACTAACGTACGGGCAGGAGCTTCTCAGCCAGGGGGTCACGTCCGGGGAGGAACTTCGGCGGAAGGTCGAGGAATTCGTAGAGAAAGAGCCGGCCGCCGTTATTGACTATGTGGCAGTCGTAGACCCCGAAGACCTCGATTGCCTGATAAGCATCGAGGACAAGGCTCTTCTCGCGCTTGCGGTTCGAATCGGCAGGACGCGGCTGATTGACAATGTCGTAATCCGTAAGGAGTAATCCGTAAGGCCTGTTTCCGGTTACGCATTACTCGTTACTCATTACGCGAAAGGTGGAATCATGGGCAAGTTATCCGCGGGCGTTGCCCGCACCATCATCAATCCTCCTCGCGGTACCAATCTCTGCGGCTACGCAGGCCGGATCCCCGGCAATATCGGCGTTCACGATGACCTCCATGCGAAGGCACTCGTTCTCTCGGACGGGAAGACGAAGGCCGCCGTTGTCACACTCGATCTGATCGGGCTTATTGACGAGCAAGTTGCTCGAATCCGCGAAGAGGCGAGCGCTCGGACCGGTATCCCGGGTGGCAATATGCTCATTGGGACATCACATACTCATGCGGGACCGGCGAATATGGATATTCGCGCCTGCGGGAAGTCGAACCCCAAGTACATCAAGGGGCTTCTCGGCAAGATCGTTGATGTCATCGCCGAAGCCGCTAAGGGATTGAGGTCCGCCAGATTCGGATTCGGGAGAGCCCAGTCCGATATCGCCATCAACCGCCGATATCGCGCCCCAAGCGGGGAGGTCCAGATCGGCGAGAATGTGGGCGGCATCATTGATCCCGAGGTCGGCATCTGGCTCTTCACCGATGACCTGGGCAAGCCTCTTGCGACCATCTTCAACTATGCCTGCCATGCGGTCACGATGGGCGGCGACAATCGCTGGGTTTCGGGGGATTGGCCAGGTGCGGCTCAGAGGGCGATCGAGGCGGCCGTCGGCGGTCAGGCGATGTACCTTCAGGGCTGCTGCGGGAATATCAACCCGCGAGATAGAGGCGGCTTCGAGGTAGTCGAGGAGAACGGCCGGCGGATGGCTGAGGCTGTTCTCGGCGTCTTGCCCACGATCCGAACGACAACCGATGTGACCTTCGACATTGCTTCAGAGACCATTAAGCTTCCTCTCCAGCCGCCGATCAGCCTGGAGGAGGCGGAGAAGACGGTCAAGGACATGCAGAAGGCCCTCAGGAAAAAGGACGAGATGTCGCTAGGCCAGAAAGATATTGATGAGGCTTTCCGCGACTGGGCGCAGACCATCATCGCGCGAGGCGGCAAGGGAGAGGCATCCGACCCGTTCGAGGTCCAGCGGTTCAGCATCAATGACGCGCATATCATCGGCCTGCCCGGCGAGGTCTTCATCGAGTACGCCCTCCAGATCAAGAAGTTCCAGCCCAATGTCTTCGTCGCCGGGTATGCGAATGGGAACGTGGGATAC
>DASRZD010000430.1:0-8026 GCA_035686805.1 Armatimonadota bacterium | reverse complement strand
AGAAGGCCGAGAAGTGGAAGGCCGGCGCTCTCGCCATGATCCAGGAGCGCAACGAAAACATCGAGAGATGGCAGGCCGCGGCGAACGAATTCGAGGTTGCCTATCGGGCCGCCCTCCTGCGGCAGCCGCCGCCCGAGGTCCGATGGCGCGACAGGGTCGTCGAGACCGTGCGCCTTGGGGACTGCAACCAGGCCGCGCTCGATGCGTGGGATCTGCTACACCAAGAGGGGATTGCGGGGGTGCCACCGTGAAAGACACGACAATCGGCAGGGTCATTGCCGGAATATTCTGGTTCGTCTTCGCAATCTTGGCCGTTGCGCTCTATCTCGGGACGGTTGGTTGCGGTTCCACCAGGCCAGAATTCGAGGCTCCTGCCCTCCAACCCGTTGCGTTTGAGATCCCCGTACCACCATCCGAGATGGAATGCCCCGCACAGCCACGGCTCGTCCTGGCAGATACCGACCGCGGAGCCGTCGAGGCCGATGGTGCCGTACTCGTACAAGCCTTTACGCTAGACCTCGCTACGGTGCTGCAACAGAACAACGAGTTTCGTGTTCAATGCAACGCCCACAACGAGGCGCGCGCCGTGGTCCTTAAGGCGCAGATTGAGGCCATGAAGAGGTTCGAGGAATTCAAGGCCGAGAACGAGTAGTGTGGCACCTACCATCCTCTCTCTGTTCTCAGGCATCGGCGGGCTTGAGCTTGGGGTCGGGACTGTGATTCCCGCGGCGCGTGTTGTGTTCGGGGTTGAGTTAGACCCGTATCGCGCTGCGGTGTTCAAGAGGCGATTCAATTGTGATGTGTGGGATGACATTTGCACTTTCAATGGTCGGTGGTGTTTGGGGGTTGATTTTGTCACGGCAGGGTTCCCATGTCAGGCATTCAGTACGGCAGCTAGAGGACGCAATCGGCAGGAGCGCAATCTGTGGCACGAGGCAGCAAGGATCATATCCGAAGCTCAACCTGGGGCCGTGTTCCTCGAAAACGTGTGGCGAGTCAGGGACTATTTGCGAGTGGTGCGCGATGACCTTCGAGGAATGGGTTACTGCGTTTTGCCGCCCCTGTTCACCAACAGCGCCTCAATGGGTGCCCCCCACCAGCGCAGGCGTGCGTGGATTCTTGCCTACGCCGACAGCAAAAGCAAATGGATTAAGTCCTTCAATGAGGAAATGGCCCGCTTACGAACGTTTGCAGTCTCTAATTGCTGGGCGGGCGGTCCCGGTTGGATTTTGGGAATGGATGATGGGGTTCCCGCTCGGATGGTTGAGCGCCGCGCCCTCGGTGACGCGGTGATCCCGGCACAGGCCGCTGCCGCTTTTCGAGAGTTTATGCGGAGAATGGAAAAGACCGCCCGGGGTTGAAATCTCGGAGGGACGGTCCCGAGCCCCGGGCGGTGTGACGCCCTTGGATTCTACCTCTCTTTGATCCGCCGCTTCATCGTCTTGGTCTCGACTTGATTGTAGCGACGGTTGAACAGCTTGAATTCGCGCTGCATCCGAGACTCGCGAAGCTCCACTCCGGACTTCTTCATCTCTCGAATTCTCTTCTCGGTCTCTTTGACGAGATCCTCCATACTAAGAATCTCGTAGTGCCGTCGGTAGAACTCGGTTGCCGCCTTCGGGTCCGCCTTCTTGAGGTCGTCGAAGGTCTCTTTCTTGAGCCAGTAGTCGCCCATGTTCGCGCGGTACATCTCCGGCGCGAAGTAGTCCGGAACTTCGCCGAGGAACGATTTCAGAATGGGGACTTCGCGGAAGCCGATCGCGCGCCGCTTCGAGACGTTGAGGACCAGGTCAATGGATCTGTTGATGGTGTCGCCGAGGCCGCCGAAGACGGAAGCAACGGTGTAGTCCATGTTCTCCGGCGACCAATCCACCCCGAGATGCTTGTAGAGAACTCTCGAAAGCCATTTGTTCGTGTCCGAAACGCTCGAGAAATACTTGTTGTAGTCGGGGGCCTCTTTCCCATACTGTTCCGACCTTTCGAACTTCCCAGGCTCCGGGCGGATCGGGCCGCCCCAGAAGTTTTTGTTGAGTAGGACGTCGGTCAGAGGGTCGGCCCAGGCCGGCGACCCCATTTGATAGAAGCCCGCCAGTGTGCTGACGTCGTTGTCGCCGATCGGATTGAATGAGGACATCGCCGCCGACAGAACATCGAGCGTCGCCTCGCCGCCCTTCTTGGGGCCCATCATTGTATCCGCGAGGACTGTCCCAATGTAGGGGAAAACGCTGTAGCCCCAAGCCAACGGCAGCTTGAAATACTTGCCCTTCGTGCCCGGCAGCATGAGAATGAGGTTGCGCTTTTTCTCCCAGGCCGAAATCTTGTCCCAATAGGCGATCCCGTCTTCGGGGTCGTCTCCGCCGGCAAAACGCATCGCGGCCGCGTGAGTGAACCCGTAGGCCGCAGCGCCCAACAACATCGCTTGGATCTTCTTGTTGTTCTTCGCTGCCGTGATCATGTTGGCGGAACCCTGAATGCTCGCGTTGGCGAACACGTACAGGCCGCTCAAATAGCGCGAAACGGTGCCCTGCTGTGTGAAATCAACCGTAATGTCTCGCGCCAGCTGGCCGGCGCGATCCTCACTCAGCCCGAGATCAAGCGCCCGCTCGAAGATTGCGAAACGAGTCGCGCCCTCGATCGCCGCGTTGTAGTCCTCAATGCAATGGATCACCGCCTTTGGATACGCGAGCCGGTCCTTGCCCTGCGCCGCCTGGATCTTGGCCTGGATGTTCCGCATCTGTGCCGGGAGGTTGGGGATCATCCAGAAGGCGGTCTCTCCGCCGGCGAGTTTGAACCTCTCAACGCGCGCCCGTTTCGCGGCGCTCATCTTGTCGAGCGTGCCCTTGCTCTGGCGTCTGGCGTACTCCGCGAGCGTGCCCCACGACGACGGAATTTGTTTGAGGGTTTTGATTGACCCGAAGTCCTTGAATTTCTTGTCGCCGAGGAGCTTCATGGTCGCCGTGCCGACGTCGCGTGGGAGGTTGACCAGGGGGAACGCCGGGTTCCTCGAAGTCGCCATTTTCGAGATGTAGCGGTTGACCGCGCCGCCGGCCTTGAACCACGCTTCGGTATTCCCCACATTGTTGAGCGCCGAGAAGAACTCCGCCATTTCGGGGCTGACGCCTCGGAGGTAGTGGAGCTTGCCGTCGATCCAGACGTTGTAGACGTTATCCTTCATAACCGACATGCCATCGGAAACCGTCTTGACCGTCCCGGTCTTTTCGTCGAAGACGATGCGGGTATCAGGGACGTCGACCTCGAAGAGCTTCTCGCCCTTGGCGTCGGTGGCATCCTTGAACTGGTGCAGGAGGTTCCAGACCGTCTTCGCAACGCGATTCTTCTCCGCCCTGACTGCGGCCTCCATCGTGTCTTGGAGGAGAGCCGCAACCGGGTCGTGCTGTGGGAAGCTCCGGCGGCCAAGGGCCCGGTGCGACGCCGGCCGGCGCCCGGGGTTGTAGCCGCGGCCCGTGGTTGTGGTGAACAGCTCGCGCTCGATCCCCATGCCCTGGGCCATTCGAGAGAGAGCGCGGTGCCACACCGAGCCGCCGTATTGCTCGATCGCGGGGATCGGCATTCTCCGACCGCCCTTGATGATGTCCATGATGTCGGGCTCTTTGCCGCGCATCGGCGTATAGTGCTTGTAGTCGCGCCACTTCTTGAGCTCTTTCTCCGAGAGCAGACCGGCCTTGAACAGAATGTCCTCTTTCCAGCGGACTATGTCGCTGAATCGCTTGGACAGATCGCCCATTGTGCCTCGATACGTCGTATTCGGCCCAAGCTGGCCGTCCCAATCCACCAGGCCAAGGCTCCTCAGCTCCTCGAGAATCGCCTTTGCATCCTCGTTCGATATGCCGGAATTCGGAATTTCGCCGGCCTCTTGCTGGCGGGTTATCTCGGCGATGTCGTCGCGGGCCCTGGCAACAGATTCGCGCTCGATCTGGCGCATGGGTACAACGACCGTTTTCCGCGCCATTTTGTTTTTCGGATTGACGAACTCAACCGCCGCCCTCCCGCCCTTGTTGTCGACCGCCGTCACCGTTCCGACGTTGCCCCGCTCGAGGTCGCGGACTTTGACCCCCGGTGTGAGCATCTTCTTCGACATTTCGGCGATGACCTTCTCGGCCCTCGCGATCGGGACGCCGACGCGCGACTCCTCGATTTTGATGTTGCGCTCGAGCGCGTGTGCGGCCATTCGGAAAACGCCGAAGTCGCGGAGCTTGACGCCGGAGGCTGCGAGGTCATCGACGAACGGATTAAAGAGCTTCTCCTCCGCCCAATCCAGCAGGGCCCCGGCGCGCGATTGGAAATTCTGTGCCTTCAAATAGGCGTTGAACATATCTGCGATCTGCTCGCCGGCTCCGGTCAACTTCTCCTGGAGGGTCCGGATCGACTGGAGCTTGTTGACCAGGAAACGCTCGACGTGGTTTTGGAGGTATTCCGACAACGTCTGATCTGCGATGAAGATTCCGGGGTGCTGGCCCGGCGGCTGGCCGGCGGTCGGGGAAAGATCGAACATCGTGTGATCGCCGCGATCGACAAACGAATGCCCGATCTCCTTCTTGATCTTGGCGACGGCGTCCGGGAACTCGCCGATCTTCAACTTGGCATTCTCGGCGGCCTCGGCGGCGGCCTCTTTGGCGCTGAGGACGGCATTCGCAAACGACTGGACGGGGATCGCCCCGGTCGTATCGGTCCCCATGAAGTAGCGCGCCTCGCGACTGTAGGCGTCGCCGTTTGCGATCTTCGTCATGAGGCTCTGCGCCGCATCGAAATCGACCTTGTTCGCGGCCAGAAGTCTCCGCGCGAACTCGCGGAGTTTGTGGAAGATCTTCTGTGCGACGCCCTTCGCAGCCTCGCCCTTGGCGAACTTCTGATAGACCCCCGCCGCCGCCTCCTCGGTTTTGTAGACCTTGAGGAGCTGCTTGCGCTCGTCGGCATTCAAGACGTTGTGGAATGCGAAGTGGAACGCCTCGTGGAAAAGGGTTTCGGGGCCCGCGTGGGGAGCGTAGAGGGAAACCAGGTGGGTGCCGTTGACGGCGCCGAATGAGTAGCTGCCCTTAATCGCGATCTCGCCGGCTCTGATCCCGGCCTCTGCCTCAAGGAATGTCATGCCGTGATTGCGCGCCGCGCTGGCGATGTCGGCTTTCGTGAGCGTCCGCGATGTGACCTGGACATGAACGATCGGTTGGCCGGCGCGACTGAGGCGGTAGAGCCAGGGCGTGACCTGCCGCATCGACCACCCAGGGAACGCCGCCTTGACGTCGGCAACCTGTGGGGCTCTGAGCTTCCGGGGCTTGCTGAGGTCGAAGAGAGTGTTTTCCCCCTCGCCCTCGGCGGCGCGGTCGATGAGGTATTCAAGCGTGACGGCGTCTATCTGGAGGTCGAGCGAACCCTGGACCGTGTTCCCTCCGGTCTGCTGCTCGATCATCCCGAAAACCCGCTCGAGGAATGCCGCGGTGTTCTTCGCCGATCGTGCCCACTTGTTCATGCCCCGCATGAAGGCGCGCGCCGGTGGCGACACGCCGACCGCTTCGCCGAATGGGAGATCTTGGTTCCCGAGCCACTCGGTCAGGTTCTTCCCCTCTGCGCGAAGCGCGGAAATCTTCTCGATCGCCTGGACGAGATGCGGCGTCGGGTCGAACTCGCTGTCGATGGTGCCGGATTCGATCCCCGTCTTCACGTTGACCATTTGCGGCGCAGCCATCGTCAGGGCGTTGCCGATGTTTTTGATTTTCGAGTCTGTGTCCTCGATAATCTTTTCAATCAGGTCGGCGCTGTCGTAGGCTTTCGCGAGGATCGCGTTCTTGATCCGCCTCTCGCCCTCTTGGTTGAGCTGGTTGTCTGAGCCGATAAGGTTTCCGCGCTCCTCCTCCGACATGCTGCCGAGGAACTTGCGGACGAACTCCTGGTTCTCTTTGGTGTCGATGCGGCCCGACTCGCTCGGCGCAAAGAATCGCATCATGTCGGGCGTCAGCCGCTTGACGTCGGCCGTCGCGAGCTCAGTTGGCGCCATCGCGAGAACCTCGCGAGCGTTTGATTTGTCGGCAAACTCCACGCGATTCTCTGCGGTCTTGCGGACGCGGACGAGAACCGGAGCCCTCATCCCCATCATCTTGTTCTTGTTGAGCCCGAATCGTTGGGCGTTCTTCACGAGCCAGTCGCGGTATTTCTTGACGCTCCCGTGCTTCTCGTTGTACATGCGCTGCATGGCGATCGTGCGCGCGTTCCCGGACTCCACCAGACCATCGGGGCCGACAATCGGAGCGCCAGCGTTCGAGACTCGAGACTCGGCCAACCGCTCGGGGTCGAGCTCGCGCTTGATCTTCTCGACCTGCTGTTCGGATGCCCCGCGCTCCCTGTTGCGCCCCTGGAGCTCGCGCGGATAGTCGGGGTTGTCGGTGAGATCCAAGCCCTGCGAGGCCGTCAGGTCGCTCGCCTCAACAAGCTGATACTCAACCTCCTCCTCCATCGTCCCATCAGGGGTTACGACGGTGGTCGTGTTGCCCTTGCTGCCGCGCTTCTCGACCGCAGCTGAGAACTTCTCGGCCTTGGCGGTGTCGATGGTGAGGGGGCCGGCCCTCGCCGCGGGGGCGGCCTCGGCGCGCTCTGCCTCGCCGTGAATCAGGTCAACGGCATCGAGACCCTCCCCGGCCTTCGCGCGGTCTGAGACGGGCTTCTTGACGCGGACTCGTTTCAGGGCTTCTTCGCGGGTTAAAAACTCCTCCGTCTTGGCGTCCCAAAAGCCAGCCTCAAGGTCCGTTTGAGGTTGATTGTTGGCGTCCACGGGTGTCTGGTGGATCGCTCCAGTTTTGATGATCTCCCCTTCCGGAGTCCTGAATGCCGCCTCAAATATTGGCGGCGTGCCCTTCACGAGCCCCTCAAGCTCCTTGCCCTTGGCCTCTGGCGGGGGCGGCTCCGGCGGCTTGGGTTCCTCTCCGAAGATCTCGGTCTCCGCCTCACCCTGGACCTGCTCGGCGATGGAACGCTTGTAGACCGCCTCCTCGAGCTGCGAGGCGGCATCGTAGAGCTCTTGCGTCAAGCCCTTGCCTTTGAACTGCGGATCTCCGAAGGCTATATCGACGCTCTGTCCTCCCTTGACGGCCGAAACGAGGGAAGCGACGAGCTTCGGATCAAGATTCTGGCTGCGCTGGACGTCGAAGACCGCGGATTCGGCAGAATCAATGTCCCTCCTGCGAGGCTCTGTGCGCCTCTCTGCTGTCGGCGGAGCTTCCGTGGTCGGTTGGGTTTCCTCTGTGGCAGGAGCGGCGGGGCGCTTGGTTGCGGCGGGCGGTGTTGGAGTTTTTCCCCGTCGTGATTCTCGCAGCAAAAATTCGTTGTAAATGGCCTCTGCCTGTTCGTAGCGGGGATCGCCTGGCTCAATGTTGATGCCGCCCCCGTCATCGGGGCCGCCGTTGATAAAAATTACGCCGCCAATGTGATCCTTGAGGATGTTGGTCGCTCGAGGATAAATCTCTCGTGCAGCCATCACGAGATCCTCGTGTCTCCCAAAATTTTCCTCGGGCTCTGGGAACACCTGCTGGCCTTCGTCGAGCCTCATCGCCCCACCCTCGACGCCGTGCGGCTGCGTCGGCGCCGAGCCCATCGGTCCCCGCGGCACCGGCGGGACGCCCTCAACCGCCCCGAGGCCCTCATCGAGCCTGCGCTGCCCGCGCTGAGTTGGCGGCTTGGGAAGCTCCTCGCGCGGCTCGAGCGTTGTGAGGGGCTCCTGTTCTGCCTGGAACATGGAGCCATTCAGATAGCCGGTCGCCTCATCCTGTGCCGTCCGGATGTCGTCCATCGCGGATTCGGGGTCGAGCCCGGCCTGCTGATCGGCGAGTAGGAGAATTTTGCCGATCGTCTCCTTATCCATGTCACCGCGCATGAAGGCTCGGGTCAGCTCGGCATTCGTTTTGAGCCAGGTCGGGGCGTAGTTGAATCGCGCCTTCTGCTCTTCGGCCTCGGTCCACTGTCCGCGCGGCAGGTTTGTGGAGCCCCGCGGTCCTAGGGGTAGCGCCGCCTGCGGAGAAGT
>DASRZD010000429.1:0-3717 GCA_035686805.1 Armatimonadota bacterium | reverse complement strand
CACCGAGCCGTCCTTGATGTCGCCCTGGTTGGAGTTCCAACACGCACCCACCGACGGGTGATTGCAGTGATCGAGGATGGTTCGGATGTGCGGCGGGTGATGCGTTCCCGGCCCATGGACCTCCAGCCAAATCTCGATCCCATGATCCGCAGCGAACCTGCCGCACTCATTCAGCGCGAGGCCGATCTGTTCCAGCGTCTTCTGCGCAGGAATCCCCTTGGCCTCCTGAAGGTCGTTCGGGCGAACCTTGACCCCCGCGGCTCCAAGGTCCTCCGCCAGCAGGACGAAATCCCTGCACGTTTCGACATTCTGCTTCACGACCGCCGGGTCGGTTTGATGGAACTCGCAGATCGAGCCCAACCCCCACAGAATGATGCCCGAATCCTCGAACCTCTTCCGAACCTCCTGCCGCTCAGGCTTGCTCAGCGACGGCTCGACTCCATGGGCGTGAGTGGTCCGAAGCTCCACCCCCTCGAAGCCGGTTGCCTTGCATCGCTCGATGATGGTTGCGAGGTCCCACTTATTCGCCAGATTGTAGGTCACCAGACCGAGTTTCATACGCTCAACCTTCCTATCCGCCCATGCGGGCTTGATCGCCAATGCCGCCAGCGCCGATACGCCCAGTTTCAGGCACTCGCGCCGGGTAATCACGCCCCGATCCTCGTTATGAGATACAGGAGGCCGAGGATCAGCAGTGAGAATACCAGCGCCACGATGAATCCGCCGACATTCACAAGTCGAGGGTACTTGAGCTCCCAGGGATGGCCTTTGCTGTTCCCGGCATAGACGACGTTCACCCCGGCCTCCGTCAGCTCGCCCTCACGCCCGACGGGAGTCTTCAGCAGCAGGTAGAACCGATCCAGCTTCTTCCGGTCCGGCCATCTGCTAAATATGCTTCCAAGCACCAGAGCAACCACACCCGCCGGCAGGAACGACAGCCCGAGCTTCTGGAGGTCTTTCTTGTCAGCGAAGACACCGAGCCATTCAGGGCCTGCGTTCATGACTCCCTTCAGTGCCCCGCCTGCCGGGCCGAGCACCAGCCAGAGGACTGCCATGACTATGAACGAGATCCATGCTCCTGTCGCATTCGTTCTTTTCCAGACTACCCCGGCCCACACCAATACGCCGGTCAGCGTGGACACCGCCCAGTTGATGGTGAGTGCCTGCGCCACCCCCGAGACTCCGAATGCGAAAACCACCCCAATACCGACCACCAGCAAACCGATCCATCGAGCGAGGCGGAGCAACTCGTCATCGGTGGCACTCGGCTTGATATGCTCCTTGTAGATGTTTCGTGCCAATAGGGCCGAGGACGCGACCATGAATGCGCTGAGAGTTGACATCTGCGCGGCGAGGATTGCTGCGAACATGAGCCCAGTGAAACCCGAGGGAAGCAGCTCGCGAATCGCGGTTCCGAAGGCAGCTTCTCGCTCCGAGCCAAGCGCCGGAATCCCGTGGGGCATCACGACGAGCGCGAGAATGACTACACCGGTGAATGCCCATCCCATTGCACAAAAACGCTTGACGAAGTTGCCGTAAGTGAACCCCACGCGGCCCTCGAATTCCGTCTTGCCGGTCGAGCACACTTCCATAATGTGCGGCTGGGAAACGATGCCGATCAGCATCATAATCGAGCCGGTGATGATCCAGGGGATGGTCATCTCGGTGGGCGCGTGCAGGCTAAACTTGCTTGCCGGGAGCAACTGGTGCAGCGCGCCGATCCCCCCTACCCTTGCCAATCCGAAAGGAATGAGCAACAGGGACATAACGACGATCAGCAGGCCCTGGACGGATTCCGTAACCACGGTGGCGATCAATCCGCCCGCGAGACCGTAGGCCACGAAGACCACAGTCATCGCCGATATTGCCGCCCATTGGGGAACGGCTCCCTGCGTGACGGCGCTCGCCAGAGTGCCGGTGGCCTTGAGCATCATCCCGATGTAGAGCGCGAAGGTGATCACTCCCATCAGCGAATAGAGTACGGCCATCTTGCTGCCGAATCGCTCCTTAAAGAAGTCCGCCGTCGTGATATACCTCGACCGCCGGAAGAAGGGAGCGATGATCCAGTAGAACGGGGTGACAAAGAGATAGACGAAAGTGTACCAGATCCCCGACAGGCCATGACTATAGGCCGCGCCCGTGACGACGACCGGGTCATCGGCGTGTGTCCCGGTGCCGAGTGCGTGCATCATCATCAGCCACTTGCTGAACTTTCGCCCGCCGGCAAAGTAGTCGCCCGAGCTCTTGATCTTAATCGCCTGGTAGATGCCGATGCCGCCGATGCCGATCAGGTAGACCAGCACCACTATTAGATCGAATGTCGTGAAGTTATGCATTACTTGGTCTTCGCATACTTGGAATAAGTTTCGGCAATCTTGGCCTCCTCGGTTGTGCCTTCATGAATAAGAATGCGATATCGGAAGGTGATCTTGCCGCCCGCAGGAATGGTATAGCTGCCGTCCGCAGTCTTGCCGTTCGTGAAAGCATTGAGTCCAAACGGATTTGTGGCGAACAGGCCGTAAGTGCGAACATGCCAGTAAGTGGGATATCGGAAGCTCGTGGGATGCTCCATAATCGCGATCCCAACCGTCTTGCCATCAACCGGCCCATAGTAGTCACACCACTCGGCCTGCTTTCCCCAAGCGTCTCCATCCTTCTCGCCTCGCGAATTGAGGATATGTCCGCTGCCCTTGTCAACATCCATGCTGCTCGCGACTCGAACCCCCAACATGCCTTCCTTCGTGTCGCCGAACTTCACAGGGCCGTCGGTTGCCTTGATGGTGATTGTGAAATCCATCGTATGCTCGGAGAGCTTCAACTCACGGGTGTCCTCGCAGACCTTCCTGCCGTCG
This sequence comes from Armatimonadota bacterium, assembly GCA_035686805.1. Lineage (GTDB taxonomy): Bacteria > Armatimonadota > UBA5829 > DTJY01 > DTJY01 > DASRZD01. Next base: position 865 of record DASRZD010000429.1, on the reverse strand, counting down.
GGCGCGACCCAATCGTTCGTCGTCCGAATGACGCCGTCTTTCAGTTTCTCGAACTCCTTGTGGACGATCTTGCCTGCCTTGTCTGACTCGGACCAGAAGTCAACGCCGTTCACATCGCCGAAGGTGAACCAGAACGACCGGTGATGTGGATGGTCTTTGGTCTCGCCTTCAACGTCCTCCATGGGATAGGCGCGAGTAACCGGATTGCCAGTCGGGCCGATAATGGGATAGCAGTAGGGTTTCGGAGCGCCCGCAAAGACGTATCTGGTGAAGAGGTTGCCGTTGACTAAAACGTCTATGGCATCGCTTCCCTTCTTCATCTGCACATCCGCGTGAGCAGGCATTGCGGCGAGAATCAGCACACAAACCAAGCTTCTCAGCATTCCCTTAACTCCTGTTTCTCATGGTCATAGATGATCTTCTTACCGGTCCGGAGGGACATCTCTGCCATGATCGCACAGATGGAGTGCGCATATCCGTCCGCAATGCTTGCGTTCGGAGTCTGGCGACTTCGCACGCATTCCAGGAAGTTGCGCACGTGATTCATGCCGGCCCTCGATTCTATGACCCGCTCTTCCTTGATCTTCTTTTCACCAGCGCCGCCCACGCCGGTCGCCTTCCAGGTCGTCGTGTCGAACGTGCCGTTCGTTCCGAAGAAATAGCAGCCATTCCCGGTTGAATTGCCGAGCCCTGTGAGATACCTGAGCATGAAGCCCTTGGGGTAGTCGAAAAGCGCATAGAGCGTGTCCTCGTGCTCGCGCTCCTTCCAGGCATAGCGCCCGCCGCTGGCAACCGCGCTGGTCGGCAGCGAGTCATCCATGAACCAGTGAACAACATCAATCATGTGGCTGCCCAGGAGGCCGAC
>DASRZD010000428.1:0-2254 GCA_035686805.1 Armatimonadota bacterium | reverse complement strand
GACCTCCCTGTGCCATCCCGACGCGCGCTCATTCCTCATCTCTGAGGCCGTTCGGGGCGAAGGCGGCATCCTCCGACTGCGCGACGGAAGCACTTTCATGGAGAACTACCATGAGATGGGCTGCCTCGCGCCGAGGGATATTGTCGCAAGGGCCATTGACGCCGAACTCAAGAAGGACGGCGGCGAGTGCGTCTACCTGGACGTGACCCATCTCGACGCCGAGAAGATCAGGAATCGCTTCCCGAATATCTATCAGAAGTGCCTGTCGGTCGGCATTGATATCACCAAGGACTGGATTCCCATCGTGCCGGCGGCGCATTATAGCTGCGGCGGCGTGCTGACGGACACCGACGCCCGAACGTCGCTTGATCGCCTGTATGCCTGCGGCGAGGTCGCTTGCACGGGAGTCCATGGCGCGAATCGCCTTGCGAGCAACTCCCTCCTCGAGGCGCTGGTCTATGGCAATCGGGCGGCTCAGGACTCCCGCCGGCAAATGGACCTTCCTTACTGCGGCAATATTGCGGACTACCCGACAGACCGACATACTCGGCCGGTGAATGAGACTATCCTGAGCGAGCTTGCGGACACGGTTCGCCAAGTGATGTGGAAGTACGTCGGCATCGTCCGCACGAACGCCCGATTGGAGAAAGCGCACGAGGAGGTTTCGGAGATCCTGGGTCAGGTCGAAAGCCTCTATGCAAACGGTAAGCTCTCTCGTGAGCTGCTGGAATTGCGAAACCTGGCGACTGTGGCCCGGCTCATCGTCGAGTGTGCCATGTCCCGGGCCGAATCCCGAGGGCTGAACTATAACCTCGACTATCCCGGGCTGGATGAAAAGCCTCGAGATACAGTGATCACAAAAGGAGCGATGGAGTAATAGAGCCCAGTGCTCCAATACTCCAACACTCCACTACTCCATTTGTCGAAAGGTGGTGATCGCATGGTAAGCCCGAAGATTCGTCTCACGTCCATGACTCATGGCGGTGGGTGAGCCTGCAAAGTGAGTCCAAAGGACCTGGCGCAGGTTCTGCGCCATCTACCGCCGATCACCGACCCGAATGTCCTCGTCGGATTGAAGACCGCCGATGATGCCGCCGTCTATAAGGTTCGTGAGGACCTTGCGATCGCCATCACGGTGGACTATTTCACCCCGGTTGTTGACGATCCATACGACTTCGGGGCGATTGCGGCCGCCAACGCCATGAGCGATCTCTATGCGATGGGCATTCAGCCTGCGATCGCGTTGAACCTGGTCGGCTTCCCGGCGAAGACCATGCCCATGTATATCCTCGACCGCATACTCGAGGGCGGCTCGGATAAGGCCGCTGAGGCGAAAGTCAGCATCGTCGGCGGACATACCATCGACGACCCCGAGCCGAAGTACGGCATGGCCGTCGTGGGGTTCACCGCGCCCAACGCGGTCGTGACTAATGCCGGCGCTCGCAAGGGTGACATGCTCGTTCTCACCAAGCCGCTGGGCGTCGGGATTATCAGCCACGGCATAAAGGCCGACGTCGCGCCCCCGGCCGCCGCAAAGCGGGCGACCGATCAGATGAAAACCTTGAACCGGGATGCCTCCCTGGCAATGGTGGAAGTCGGGGTGAACGCCTGCACGGACGTCACCGGCTTCGGGCTGCTGGGGCATTTGTGGGAGATGTGTACCGCGAGCAAGGTCGGGGCGACCATCAGTCTGTCGAGCGTGCCCGTGCTGAATGACGCCTGGAAGCTTGCCGAGCAGGGAATGATACCCGGAGGGGCCTACTCGAACCGTGAGTACGTCGCCGCCGATGTGACTTTCGATTCCGAAGTGGGCGAAGTCGCCCAACTCGTGTTGAGCGATCCCGAAACGTCCGGCGGTCTGCTGATCGCCGTCTCGCCGGAGAAGTCGGAGCAGCTTGTGGATGCCTTGATGAGAGCCGGCACTCCTGCCGCCGCCGTCATCGGCAATATCACCGCCGACCTCCCCGGCAGGATCCACGTGACAGCGTAAGAAGTAACTGGAATAGCCCTTACGGATTACTCCTTACGGATTGCGTTTTGCCTTTCACGCATCACTCATCAAAAATAGTGCGTATCCTTTTGCCCTCTTTCCCCGTTATTATATTGAGAGTTCTTAGCGCTTGCAGATCATCTTACTTAAGGAGGCATGGCATGATTTCTGTAACCAAGAAGCTTTTCTGCATCATAATCATTCTTTCTTTTTGCGGAATCACTACCCAGGCATTGGCATCTCAACCTGGAAGCATCTTCGGTT
>DASRZD010000427.1:0-7308 GCA_035686805.1 Armatimonadota bacterium | reverse complement strand
AGTCATATTGGCCAGATACTTTGGGGCCTTTGGTAACGCGGTGGTAATTGACCACGGCGGAGGGCTGACTACTATGTATGGCCATTGCTCCAGACTTGCGGTACGCTATGGTCAGAAGGTCAAGCAGGGACAGACCGTCGGTTATGTGGGAAGTTCAGGGACGAGTACCGGGCCTCATCTGCACTTCGAGGTACAAAGGAACGGGGTACCCGTACCCCCATAGTGGAATAACATCAGCGAGGATATCCCATATTGAGAAACAGAACTTCAGTCTCCGGAACCTGGATCCTGGCTTCATTACTGGTGATAGCGGCGTTTATGGGTGGGGCCAGGCTGCGAGACATGCAGGCTGCCCCCGAACCTCTGGGTACCTCGGTCCAGGCCAATGCGATACTCAAGCTCACGCCCGAATGGTCTCCGACGACACTTGCGAACGCTCCGGAAACGGTCAGTGCCAACAGGGAGTTGGTCAGCACAGTCATCAAAATGCTGAAAGCTCACTATGTGGAGCCTATCACAAGCGAGAAGGAAACCACGCTTGCTCGGGGAGCGGTTCGAGGCATGCTGGATTCATTGAAAGACCCTGACTCCCGCTTCCTCGATCCCACCGAGCGGAAGCTCCTGGATAACGTCGGCTCCGGGCGGTTCGAGGGCATCGGCGCCGTGATGGCCTTAAGAGAAGAGAAGATAGGGGACCTGGACGTAACCAAGCTTCTCGTTGTCGCCCCAATGCCCGGAAGCCCCGCTCAGAAAGCAGGCATTCAGTCCGGCGACTCCATCACCTATGTTGATAACAAGTGGATAGTCACGCACGATCCATTCAAGAAAGTCAATCTCGACAAACTTGCCAAAGCGGTCCGCAACAAGGAGGTTGACGAGCTGACCTACCAGAAGACCTATAAGGCGGCGCTCAAGAAGCTGAAGGAAGGACTGACAGTCATGGATGCCCTCGAGATTCTGACAGCCAAGACTTCCGGCCTGATCGCACTCAAGTTGGATCGGCCTGGGGTTGACAAGCCCATCGAGGTCAAAGTTCAGTGCGGCAATACGCGTGTTGATCCGGTGACATCCTCCTCGCCGAAGCCGGGGATCGCGTGCATCCGTATATCCCAGTTCAACCCGCGGGCGGTGAAGGAATTCGATTCGGAGCTAAAGCGTGCGTTGGCCGCCCATGCGAAGGGGCTGATACTCGATCTACGGGACAATCCCGGCGGGCTTATAGACTCAGCCACAGGGATCGCAAGCAGGATCACCGGCGGTGGAGTGATGGCCAATGTGGAGAACAATTCCGGCCGGCAGGTGCTGAGAGCGCCTCGAGAGAATGCCCTCAAGCTCCCGGTTGCTGTTCTAGTGAACTCGGGCACAGCCAGCGTTTCGGAACTAGTGGCGGGCACTCTTCGTGACAGGAGCAATGCAGTTATTGTAGGTACCAAGACCTTCGGCGACGGGCTGATCCAGACGCCATTGCTCTTGAAGGATGGCTCGGCAGCCGTCCTGACGACCGGCAAGATGCTCACCGCGAAGGGCCTGGATTTCGACCGCAAAGGCATCCAGCCCGACGACTATATCAAGCAAATCAAGGCAGACTCGCAGCTCGACAAAGCGGTGAAAGTCCTGCAAGCGAAGATTGGAAAGGCATAAATCGGTGAAATCAAGTTCCCGTTTGATACTGATTTGCATACTGGCCCTCTCATCATTCCTGACGGGCTTCACCTATCGCGATCTCGGCGCAGGCAGCGGCTTTCATGGTCTGCTGGCAAGGATTGACCTTGTGCCGTCGAGGCTGTCGTCGGTCATGACCACGGCTGTCACCGGAAAGAATGCCGACTTGCCGCCGGTGGAGACATACTGGAGCGTGGCATCCTACCTCGACGCTCACTACTACGGTGAAAAGCCGCAGCCGAAGCAACTCACCTATGCTGCTATCCGGGGGATGCTCGCATCCCTGGGAGATCGCTATACGCGCTTCCTCGACCCTGTGGAACACACGGAGCTGCAGGACGAGAACAGGGGCGACTTCCAAGGCATCGGCGCTGTACTGGGAGCCAAAGAGGGCCGCACCCTCATCGAAAAGCCCTTGAAGAACAGTCCGGCGCTCAGAGCAGGACTCGAGGCGGGCGACATTATCCTCAAAGTGAACGACGAGTTGATCCAGGGGCTTGATATCGAGGATGTAGTCAAGAGAATACGAGGTCCTCGGGGCACAAAGGTAAAGCTCACCATTGCAAGGGACAGCAAGCCCGAACCATTCGACGTCGAGATCGAGCGGGCCGTCATCCCAATTGAGATCGTCGAGAGCAGGATGGAGGACAGTGTTGACAAGATCGGCTACATAGCCCTCCACCAGTTCAATGAAAAGTGCGATCAGCAGCTATACGAAGCCATGAACCAGTTGGACAGCGAGGGAGCTAGGGCGCTGATACTTGATCTGCGTCAGAATCCCGGCGGCCTGCTGGACTCGGCAATATCCATCGGCAGCAGGTTCATTGACAATGGCAATATAGTCATCGTCCAGCAGAAAGGCGGTCGCAGAAATGCATTGGCGGTTGACCGTTCGAAGCACAATCATGCGATGCGTCCACTCGTAGTTCTCGTTGATCACATGACTGCCAGCTCTTCGGAGATTGTCGCCGGTGCGATTCAGGACCACAAGACCGGTACTCTCATCGGCCAGGACAGTTTCGGCAAGGGCCTCATTCAGACGATCATCACCCTCCAGGATGGAGAAGCAGTGGTTATTACCACAGCCAGATACCTCACGCCTGCAGGACATGATGTCGCCAAGCAGAAGATCCATCCCGATATCGTGGTCGAGCCAAGCGATGACGATATCAAGAATGATAACGATGTTCAGTTGAAGAGAGCGGTCTCGTACCTCAAAGATACCCTCACCAAGCAAGCTAATTCGGAGTTGAAGGGCAACGAAAAGGGTTAGAAAGTATCCCAACAAAGGTTCGAAAACAGGAGTTGGTTTCGCGAATGCCTTTGGGTTCGTCGTTATCGCAGTGATCTTTGTTGCCTCGGCAAGCTTACTTACTCACAAACCTAACATGGAAGGGAAGACTCACCGCATGGAATCCAGCCGGCAGAGTGAACCAAGAGCCCGAGCAACCGCTCTGGAAACAGAGGCTCGCACAGCAAGCAAGGCAACCAAAACCAGTGAGCCGCCGCCCAAAGATATAGAACCGCTCAAACCGAAGCCGATTTCAACAAAGCCCGACGAAAGCCCGAAGGAAGGGTCCGTGACTCCCGCCGATGATTGGACCGAGTTTTCGAGAGGAGATCCGGATAGCCCGAGAATCGCTCTCACGTTCGATGCCGGCTGGGAGAATAAGCCGGGCGACAAGATCCTCGATGTGCTCGCAAAGCATCACGTGCGCTCCACCTTCTTCCTCACCGGCAGGTGGGTGGAAAAGAACCCGGACCTCACACGGCGGATTTCGTCCGAGGGCCATGAGATCGGGAACCACACCTGGTCACATAAGCGTCTCACCAAGCTTTCCGCTATGCAGATAACAGAAGAAACCGACAAAGCCGAGAAGATCATAGTCAATCTCACAAGCAAGAGCACCAAGCCCCTGCTTCGTGTGCCATACGGAGAACGAGACAAGCGAGTACTCTCCACGCTGGCGAAACTGGGGTACCGCTCGATCTACTGGGACGAGGATTGCTGGGATTCCGTGAAGCCGAATGTAACCCCGGCCGAGATAGAGGCACGTGTCACCGCCAAGACGAGGAATGGTTCGGTCGTTCTAATGCACATCGGCAGCAAAGCCACTGCCGACGCGCTCGATTCGATCTTGGAGAGACTCCAGGCTGCCGGTTTCCAGCCCGTCACTGTCGGAGAACTCCTCAACAACTAGCACATTCCGCCTTTTTGTGCTATTCTATCAGCCGATGACCAAGAAGACTCCTGGAATCTGGATCGCATGCGCTGCCCTTATCCTCGGCGCCATCGTATTGGCCGCAGTAGGCCACTTTCACAGCGCCCCCTATACCATAGTGGTTGATGGCAAGCCGATCGTCACCGTCGAATCTCGCAGCACCGCGAAGAAGGTCCTCGCCGATGTCAGACTTCAGGGAACGACCATTGTGTCTCCGAGCGCTACTCAATTTGTTCAGAGTGTGACCTTTCGCCGGGCCGAGAAGAACCCCGGCCTATCTGATCTGCCGGAAGCGGTCCGAGCCCTCGAGAAGGCGGTAACGATCGAGGCGGAGGGTTTCGCTATCATCGTCAACGACGAGCCCGTCGTGGCGCTGCCCAGGAAGTCCGACGCCGATAGTACACTCGAATTGGTGAAGCGCTTCTACGAACGCAAGATCAAGACTTTGTACACCAGTTCCACGTTCAAGGAGAACGTTTTTGTGGACAAGCGATATGTGGAGGCGGAGAGGCTTCGGGCCACGCCCGCGGATGCAGTCAGCGCTCTCACGACGACCTCCGAAAGACCGCTCACTCATGTGGTTCAAAGAGGCGACCGTGCAGTAAACATCATCCGGCAGTACAAGATTTCGCTCGCAGACCTCAAAGCGCTCAATCAGGGCATTAACCCCGATAAACTCACCGAGGGCGACATCCTCACCGTCCGCCTGCCAAAGCTTCCGATCACGGTAGTCTGCAAGTCCTTGATCACCGAGACTGTGAAGGTCACTCCGCCTGTGGACGTCCGATCCGGCCCTCGTACCGGCACGCGAACCTCTAAAATACTGGTCACTTCCGAGAACGGCCGGCGAGCCGGACAGGAGATCATCAGTCAGGTGACCACCTGGGACAGGCCGGCTCCGCGGAAGTACTCCCGCTCCAGATCAAAGCCGGTCAAGAGTGTCAGCACCCCTAAGCCTGCCGAGAATGGGTCTGGACAGAATACCGGCAAACCCCCGGAGTAGGATGTGTTTTGAGGCGGCACGTGCATCCAGGCGCTCCATGCTGATCTCGGGATGAGACTCGTGAACGAACAGGATAAAGACCACACCGGCAGTCAGCGCAATTCCCATCAGCGTCAGGTACATCGAGCTGATCGAAATCTGGTCGGCGAACACTCCCCCCAGCAGCGGTCCCAGGGTTGCCGCGAGCCCCGCCGTCATGCCGAGCAGCCCCTGCCCGGTCGCCCTCAGATCGCCCGGTGAGAGATCGGCCACGAACGCCAGCGACGCCACCAGCATGAAGCTGAACGTCAGCCCGTGGAACAACTGAATGTAGAAGACATTCATCGGATCGTGAAGCCGGGAGTACAGGAAAAGCCGCACGGGCATTGCCAGGAACGCCATGACCAGTGGAGGACGCCTGCCGATTCGGTCCGACATGCCACCGACCCAGACCATGAACGGTATCTCCACAATTGCAGCCAGTGCAAATGCAAGGGCGATCAGCGACCTGCTGCCACCCAATTGCTGAATGTAGATGCTGAGGAAGCTCATCGAGCCTGACTCGCAGAGCCGAAACAGGAAGAAGGTGAACAGAAAGACGCTGAGGTTGCGATTGCCGATGAGTCTCGGCAGGCCCTTGAACAACGACCTTCTCTCCGCGCTGCCTCTCTGTGGCTCGCCGACCAATCCGATGGACAATCCCCCAAGCCAGAAAAGCCCCGCGATGGCCGGCAGTAGATTGCTTCCACTCGTGATACTTGGCATCAGGCTGACGATCGCCAGCGTCACGATGAACCCTGTCGAGCCCCAGATTCGGGTGACGCCGTAGCTCCTGCCGGTGCTGCGAGTGCCGGCTGTCCAGTCGGAGAGAAGCGCGCTCGTGAGGGTTGCGATCGTGAAAAAGAGTATCCCGGCAATCAGATAAACTCCGCAGAATCCAGGAAATCCTCTGACTCGGTTGAGGAGCAGGTAGGTGGCGCCGAGCAACATTGCGGCCGATATCGCGAGCGGCTTCCGGCTGCCGAGGCGATCGGAAAGCGCCCCGAATGGGATCTGGAGGCTCGCCCCGGCCAGCGAATAGATGGCGGTCAGCGCACCGATCTGCGTCAGGCTGAGCCCGCGGCTCTTCAGGAACAGCGGCAGGAAGGCGGCGGTGAATCCGATTGCTGCGAATGAGAAAAAATAGTGCGAGCTGAGGCCGATCCTGTCTCTGCGGTTCACGCCGTCTCCTCAAAGACCGACAACCCAGCCCCGATCATGGCGGCGCGGTCTCCCAGTTCCGCAGGGAGCACTCGCACTGGAGGAAGCCCCGTGCCGGGGAGGACGCTCTTCGTCTCGACGAAGTCCTTAATCGGATCGAAAATGAACTCCCGAATAGACCCGATGCTCCCGCCGATGATGACCGCCTGAGGGTAAATCATGCGAACCGCGTTCAGCAGGCCGACTCCGACCGCACGAGCAGCGTCCGCCAGAATCTCTTTTGCCGGCTGATCCCCCTGCTCCGCGGCCTGTACGACTATTCGCGAATCAATGTCCTCGATGTCCCCGGCGAGCGAGAGCATCTTCGACCCGACCCCTCTTTGAACGACTTCCCTCGCCCTGACCCCGATCCACACCGCGCCGGCCCAGGTTTCCAGGCAGCCGGTAAGCCCGCATCCGCATACCTTGTCGCCACCAGAGTAGATATGCCCGAACTCCGCTCCCCTATTGCCGATCCCGCGAATGAGCTTTCGGTCGTAGACAACCGATCCGCCCGCTCCCGTGCCGAGGGTCACGTAGATGAATGATTCCAACCCCCGGCCTGCGCCTGCATGGAGTTCGCCCAGCGCGGCCATATTCGTATCCTTATCGGTCACGACAGGCAGGCCGGAAAGGTCGGCGATCTCGTCGCCCAGGGGGAAGTCGCGCCATCCGAGGTTCGAGGCCAGGACCATCATCCGGCGCTCGTTATCCACAAGCCCGGCCATCGCGATCCCGATCCCGGCACACGGCTGATCGCTGAGGAACTCGGTGATCTCGTCGAGGAGGAGTCTGCCGGCGGTTGATTGGTCTCGGAGGCGACTAGAATCCATCCTCACCGACCGGATGATCTTCCCCTCGCGTGAGATCAACCCGATCCGAAGCACCGATCCACCGATTTCGAGGCCGATTGTCCCGACGGATCGGGATACTCGCTCTCGCGGTACGTATTTCATATCAACCACCCGCAACTCTTATCGCTTCTCGGAGGTCGAGCGAGCCTGTGTATAGCGCTTTGCCTGCGATGACGCCCTCGATGCCGAGGGGCTCCAGCTTCTTGAGGTTTCGGATGTCCTCGATGCCGGTCACCCCGCCCGACGCGATCACCGGGACGCTCACGGCCCGAGCCATCGCTTCCATGGCTGCCAGGTTCACGCCCTCCAGCATGCCATCCCGGCTTATGTCCGTGTGGATGATCCGCCG
>DASRZD010000426.1:0-2353 GCA_035686805.1 Armatimonadota bacterium | reverse complement strand
TCAAGCTTCTAATGGCGATGACGGCCCCACCGATGCCCAGGGCGGACATCACGAACTTCGAGAACTTGGCTACGCGAGCCTGCGAGCCTTTGAGGGAAGTATCGAGCATCTTAGAGTCGCCGGTGATCAGGTAGGCCAGATGCCCGACGATGTTCTTAGTCGCCATGCTTGCGAATCACCTTACCGATCGGCCCCTTGATCCAGGACAGGTCCTGCGAGCCACCAGGCGCAAGCCACTCCTCGAGTCCTTTGGTCAAGCGCTCGTAGTGCTCTTTGCTCGCTGGGTGCAGCTCCCAGCGCATCACGTGGGCAACCGCTGCCTGAACTTCCGGCATATCCATCTCGCTCCAGATGTACGCCGGGGTCATGTAGGGCCAGTACCGCCCAAGAAGCAGCGCTACGCGGTCCCATCGGATCGGTCCCCGTTTCCGTTTTTTTTTGCGGCATCGGGCTCTTGGTCCTTCATCATCGCCGCGGTGATGAACTCCCGATAGTCGGCCTCTCCGGCGTTGTCGATCCACCACTGCCGTTCGAACGCGTAGCCGTTCTTGCTGAGAAGCAGCTCAAGGATCCCCAGCAACCGATCGAGCTTGCTGTCGGCGAACGCGTCGATCTCCCGGCTGATGTCCTCCGTGAGCCGGGCCAGCTCTTTCTCTCCCTTCGCCTTGGCCGCGTCCTTCTGGTAGAGCTCGATCTTCTCGAGGTATTCCATGCTCTCGCGCACGAATGCCGTCCAGAGTTGCTGCGCGCCCGTGACGACGCGCCGGATGGTGAAGGACTGGCCCGCGATCTCGAGAGTGACCGTTGATCGCGGGCTGTTGTCCAGGCTGACGATCCGCTCGGCCATTACGGGAAGACCAGGCCGATCTCGTCGTAGATCTCGATCAGCTGCTCACCGGCCGCCTTGGCCGTGTCGAGTCCGCCCACCAGCGTTACCGGAAGCGACAGCGGTTCATCGTTGGCCGAATCCGGGAAGGCCAGGGTCAGCCCCGCCTCGTTGGTCACGCTCCACAGCCGGGCCCGGAACACCTTGCCGGCGATGGTCTTGGAGAACTCCACGATCTTCGTTACCAGCGTCGCGCTCTTGTCCCCCATGACGAGGGTGTAGGACACGTTGGGCGTGTAGTCGTACTCCCAGGTCATGGCTGCCGTCGGATCGTAGTCGCCGCCGGCGATGAACACCAGACCCCAGATGCCGGAGCCCGGGAAGGACTCGATGACCAAGTAGTCGGTGCCAAGCACCAGCACGGTCGCCGGCAGCTTGGTGATCACGATGCTGGTCGGAATCGTCCCGTCGCCGTTCTGCTTCTCAAACTGATAGAATTTGCTCACCACCGTCGCGTTGGCGTCGATGTTTTCCGTGTAGCCCGGCACCAGCACGCCAGCATCGGGCGTCACGTCCACAATTCCATCGAGTAGTTCCTTGATGTTCGGCAAGTGCAGCTGGTACAGCTCGAACGCCGCCTCCGCCTTCATGTTGTGGACCCCGTTGAGGAGCTGTTCCGCTTTCGAGCCCAACACCTTGATCATTTCATAACTGATGCCGATCGAGGCGTCCCCTTTCAGGACCCCGAGGTCCATCAGTCCCGGGATGGTGTCCCCGATTTTCACGGTGCACCCTGCCGGGATATGCACACTGCCAAAAGCCATTTTCTTTTCCTCCTGACTCTAGTCTTGCGGGAAATTGAGTTTTCCCTCGAATGGTCCGAAATATCTCAAAGCCGCCTCGTCGTAGGCTCTAGCGGCCTGTTCTTTGGATTTGAAACGACCCAGACGAAAATGCTGGCCATCTGCCTGAATCTGGGCAACCCATCCACGATTCCAACTTACGCCCCGATAGCCAGAAAGATTATTGCTGTTTGGGCCTTGCCGGTTATAACTGTTCTCGCGTTTCGTGCATAGCCTCAGGTTGCGGCGACGATTATCGAGTTTGTCTCTGTTGATATGGTCTATCATCTCGCCAGACTGTGCTTCCAGAATGACGCGATGAAGATAGACACGATTTCCTTTACGCCAGATTGCAGGATAACCGTGATAGAGCCAGACCTTCCGGCCGGTTATGATGGGAAGATCGACTTTATCGATCAGCATTACGCCCCCGGCGATTTGCACTTCTGGCATTTCTCAGACCTCCAAGTAGCTGATTCGCACATCGACAGGGGCATGGAAGACCCCGTCTTCAACCAGGACCCGATCCTCCTGGTAATTGCCTGCCACAACCATCGTCCCCCAGGCCCCCGCATAGCCGTCCAGCGCCGCGATCAGGATCTCCGCACCGGCCAGCGCCCGAAAGGCGCTCCGAGAGAAATAGCTCAGCTGCAGGAGCGGCGAACCGAACTCTACCTTGCGCAGC
>DASRZD010000425.1:0-5734 GCA_035686805.1 Armatimonadota bacterium | reverse complement strand
AAGCCTCCGCCGAAACAGAGATCGTTCCTGGCCCGCCCGTGGCGAAAGACCGCCACGTCGTGTACCTGGTCTCGCGCCTTGGACTCCTTCAGGCGTTTAACGCGTCCGATGGCACGCCGCTCTGGAAGTACCAGGTCACCCCGATGATGCATGTCTTGTCGGGACCGGAGATAGCCGATGAAATCGTCTACGTCAGCGGCATGGACGGCACCGTGACCGCCATCAATTGCAGGCCTTTCCCGCCTTCGGCGGGATCCCGCTGAAAGCGGGAGAACCTTGAACTCGGAGGACCATATGAACATCATCTTCATCAACTCAGACTCGCTCAGGCGAGATCACCTGGGCTGCTATGGCAACAAGTGGATTCACACGCCGAATATTGATAAGTTTGCGGGCGAGTCAGTCGTCTTCGGGCGAGCGTACACGGGGTCGTTCCCGACCGTCCCCAATCGCCGGGACATAATGACCGGCTGCTATACATTCACTTACTCCGATTGGGCGCCAATGACCAATGAGGAAGTCTTGCTGCAGCAAGTCCTGAGCAAGGCCGGCTATACGACCTACATGGTCCTCGACACCCCCCATATCATCGCGAACGCCTATGGATTCGATCGGGGGTTCAGCGGCTGGAACTGGATTCGCGGCCAGGAGGGCGACCGGTACAAGACCGATCCGATTGACATCAAGCTGCCCTGCGCGGTGGAGAAGCTTCGAGGGGGCGTGAGGACCACCACTCAGTACCTTCGCAATGTCTCCGATCGGAAGTCCGAGGCGGATTACTTCGCCCCCCAGACAATGGCCAAGGCGGAGGATTGGCTTGAGAGGAATCACGAGCGGGACAAGTTCTTCCTCTACGTGGATACCTTCGATCCCCATGAGCCCTGGGATCCGCCCCAGCATTACATTGATCTTTACAACCCCGGCTATGAGGGCGAGTCGGTCATCTATCCGCTCTACGCGCCGTGCAGTTTTCTCACCGATCCCGAGCTGGAGCACATTCGCGCCTGCTACGCCGGCGAGGTCAGCATGGTAGATAATGCCGTCGGCAAGCTGCTAAAGAAGATTGATGAGCTCGGCCTCCGGGAGAATACGGCCGTCATCTTCACGGCCGATCACGGCTTCTACTTCGGTGAACATGGGCTTGTCGGCAAGATTTCGCACATCAAGGAAGAGGTTAATCATATCCCGCTGCTGATCCGAGTGCCCGGTCAATCGCCCGGCCTGCGATGGCACGTGGTTCAGCCATGCGACATCATGCCTACGGTACTCGACCTTGCGGGTGTCGAACATCCGAAGACCATCCAAGGCCATTCGCTGGTTAAGGCGCTTGAGGGTGACATGACTCCGGTGAGGGAGATCGCCGTCACTTCCTGTTCGATTGTGCACCCGCCGCTGTCGGATAAGCCCATCAAGCTGGATTCGTCGAACTGGAATCAGTACGCCTTCAAACTAAAGCCAAGCACGATCATGTCCGAGGAGTGGACGCTCATCGTCGGGGCAGGGGATCTGGAGCCGGAGCTATTCCATACTCCGAACGACCCCGGCCAGGAGCACAACGTCTTCGCAGACAACAAATCAGTGGCGAAGGAGCTTCACGCAAAGTACATAGACCTGCTCAAGTCCCTCGGGACGAAGGAAGAATACGTGGGCTACCGAAACAAGCCCCTGCCATAGAGAGAGGGGAACAGGGATATACAGGATAGGCGGGATGGGCAGGAGGGAAGGGCATCACGTCCGCTTGTGTTGCCAGAACGCTGTGTGCCCGTCGAGATAGATCCTATTCAGCCCGCCATCGTGTTCGCATCCCGGCTCCACCTCTATGAGATGGCCGAGTTCATGACGCATGCTCCACAGTTCGTTAACATCCGAGATTAGCAATACATGGCTGGCATCGTGAACCGTTCCGTCGCGATCAAAACGCTCGGTATCCCGGAGTGTCAGCCGCCTCTGGAATAGAAACTCATAACTGAAGTACATGTGACATACGCCCCAGCGTGTGACGTCCTGACCAGCATAGGGATCCGTGGGACAAAACCGTACAGGCGATTCCTTCACAAACGGTCGCAGGGATGCATAAAGCCGATCAGGGGCTGGAATCCCTTCGTTTCTTGTGACTAGTTCATCGGGGTCGAGGGATTCGCCGGGATGAGGGAGGCGATTGACGTAGATTGGCAGATAGCCATCGTAATCCTGCGCATACATAACAGTGGCCGACCATAGCTGCCTGAGGTTCGAGAGACACGCGGTTTGCTTCCCTTTGGCCTTGACATGGGCATAGACTGGGAAGATCAACGCTGCCAAGACCGCGATTATTCCCATAACTACCAACACCTCCACCAAAGTGAAGCCTCTGGAATTGCTGTCGGATGGCTTGGAGCGGTTTCGCATCCCGTTCATCCTTATCCCTGTTCCCCTATTCTTGCATCGTGATCTCGGGGCTCTCGGCGCAGGAGGTCTCGACTGACCGGTAGGCCGCCTCTATGACCTTCATCGCGGCCAGGCCGTCTTCGCCGGTCACTCGCGGCTGCCGGCCGTCCCTGATGCACTCCAGGAAATGCGCCATCTGAAGCACGAAGCGCCCCGGACGCCGCTCGTTTCGGCACGCGGCTCGTATCCCTCACGTTTACCGTCAAACGTCAACCCGGTGCGAGCACCCCGATCCGTCGGGGCAACCGCAACCGTTTACCGTTCACCATTCACTGTTCACCATTCACTGTTCACCATTCGTTATCCACTTCCTGCGTTTCACGCATCCGGCACACGGGTAACACCTAGTGAACCAGTGACGGCCAACTCCCCGAGCGTGAGGTGTCGGCGTGCTCTTCAACGCGGAAACAATCCAGTCCGGCCTGATTGACGTCAGCGATCAACTGCCGGTTGACATATCGGTCATAATCCCCCTCTACAACGAGGCGGAGAACCTCCAGCCGCTGCACAAGGAGATCACCGACGTACTCCGCCAGGTGGGACGCACCTACGAGATCGTCTTCGTGAACGACGGCAGCACGGACGGCTCGGTAGACATCCTGGAGCAGCTCGCCCAATCCGACCCTCGAGTCGTCCTGATCCACCTTCGCCGGAACTTCGGCAAGGCGATGGCTCTCTCGGTCGGCTTCAAGGAGGCCCGCGGGAACATCATCATCACCATGGACGGTGACCTCCAGGACAATCCAATCGAGATTCCGAAGTTCATCGCCGAGATCGAATCAGGGCAGGACCTCGTCTCAGGCTGGAAGCTCAAGCGCCTTGACCCCCTATCCAAGACTCTGCCATCGAAGCTCTTCAACAAGGTCGTCTCCCTTGTAACGGGGCTGAGAATCCATGACTTCAACTGCGGGTTCAAGGCCTACAGCCGCAACGTCCTGGAAAACCTGCGAATCTATGGCGAGCTCCACCGTTATATCCCCGCCCTGGCGCACGGCGAGGGCTTCCGGGTAAGCGAGATCGCTGTTGACCATCGTCCCAGGGCTCACGGCAAGTCAAAGTACGGCTGGGAGCGATATCTCCGAGGAATGTTCGACCTCCTAACCGTCCTGTTCATTACCAGATACATGCGAAAGCCGCTCCACTTCTTCGGCTCGCTCGGGCTTGTTTTCATGTCCATGGGCTTTGTGATCAATGCGTATCTGGCGGTATGGTGGTTCATGGGCCATGCCATCGGCCACCGACCCCTCCTCAGCCTGGGAGTCCTCCTCATGGTCATGGGCGTGCAATTCATTTCCACCGGCCTCGTGGGGGAGATGATAACCCGAAATCAGCAGCCGGACGAAGGTTCTTTCGTCGCACGAAAGGTCAATTCCCCGAAAAGGGGCGATGACAATTGAGGTTCTGCGTTGTCGGTCCCGCGTATCCGTTTCGCGGGGGGATAGCCCACCATACGACCTTGCTCAGCAAGCACCTGGCCGAGCGCCACCAGGTTGATACCGTCTCGTTCAAGCGGCTCTATCCCTCATTTCTGTTCCCCGGCAAGTCCCAGATGGAACCTGATGCCGGCAAAGCATCGAGCTCCATTCGACTCATAGACTCGTTGAACCCGCTAACCTGGATTGATGCCGGCAAGCATGTCTGCGACCTCGCCGCCGATTGGGTGATCATCCAGTGGTGGAATCCATTCTTCGGGCCGTGCCTGGGCTCGATCGCCTCGCGGGCGAAGGAGCGGTCGAAGGTGGCCTTCATCTGCCACAACGTCCTCCCACACGAGAACCTGCCTCTCGGGCGGGCGCTTACCATGCGGGCGCTGAGGCATGGAGACGGCTTCATCGTCCACTCGGAGCAGGATGCCGGCGATCTGCAATGCCTCCTGCCCGGAGTTCCAGTCCGCAAGACCGTCCACCCGCAATATGAGCTGTTTCCGATCTCAGGCATGAGCAAGGAAGCAGCCCGAATCAGGCTCGGCGTCGAGGGGCGGGTGGTCCTGTTCTTCGGCCTGGTTCGGAAGTACAAGGGCCTCATGGACCTCATAGACGCGATGGCTCTCGTCCGCAACCGGGATATCACCTGCCTGGCGGTGGGCGAGTTCTATGACAAGAGGGAATCCTATGAAGCGCGGATCGTCAAACTGGGCCTGAGTGAGAGAGTCCGCCTGATAGATCAATACGTCCCGAATGAGGAGGTCGAGCCCTACTTCGCCGCGGCGGATGTCGTGATCCTGCCATATCGGTCGGCCACCCAGAGCGGCATAGCGCAGATGGCATTCCGATTTGGCCGTCCGGTGATCTCGACCTCGGTCGGAGGCCTGCCGGAGAGCATAGACGACGGCCGAACCGGAATCCTCGTGCCGCCGAATAATCCGGCCGCCCTCGCAGGGGCCATTGACCGGTACTACGACGACCTGATGGAAGCCCGATTGACCGCCGGCATCCGAGCTGATGAGGGGCGGTTTTCCTGGGATCGGGTGATCGAGACCATCGAGGCACTGGGGGATCAGTGTTGAAGGCGGCGGTCATCGGCGGAGCGGGATTCATCGGGAGGCGGCTGTGCGAAGCCCTCATCAGTCGTGGAGATTCCGTCGCGGTGCTCGATCGGACGCCGGTTGGGCGCGAGCTCACGTCGCAAGGGGTCACTCCCATCCTCGGAGACTTGCTGAATGAGAATGCCGTATCCCTTGCTTGCCGTGGGACTGATGTGGTGTTCAACCTGGCGGGCGCTCTCGGCAGATGGGGCATGCCCGTGGAAGAGCTTGAAACCGCCAATACCATGGCGCCCGGATTTCTCGTCACGTGCATGGCCGGCATGGCGGCGGGCAGGGTTGTCCACGTAAGCACCATCGGAGTCACCGGCCCTCTCCCGGATGGGGTGGATGCGTCCGAGGACTACCCGCCCAATCCCGTGACCGACTATCAGAGGACCAAGTTCGCCGGGGAACAGGCGGCCATCAATGCGCACGAGGAGTCGGGCGTGCCGCTCGTGATCGTTCGGCCGGGGTTCGTCTATGGGCCCGGTGACCGGCATAAGCTCTCCCTGTTCAAGACCGTCGCGAAAAGGCGCATGATGCTCGTCAATGGAGGGACCAGCCGATTGCATCCAACCTTTGTTGATGACCTGGTGAGTGGACTGATCCTTGCATCCGAAAAAGCGCCTGGCAAGGGCGAGATCTACAATATCGCCGGGCCGAGGTCGGTCGCGACCCGAGAGCTTGTCGAGACGATCGCTGATGCCCTGGGCGTGCCTCGGCCGAACAAGAGTCTCCCTGAGGGCACGCTGCTGAGAATGGCAGGCGTGGTGGAGTCAATCG
>DASRZD010000424.1:0-4805 GCA_035686805.1 Armatimonadota bacterium | reverse complement strand
ACTACGACGACCGACGCGACCGGGACTTATGGGTTCATGGACCTTCCGCCGGGGACATACTCGATCACTGTTTCGAAAAGCGGATATGAAAGCCGAACCTACCCCTACCAGACTCTGGCGGCGGGTCAGGTGCTGAGGAGGGATTGTGACCTCGGATACGCCATCTGTATGTCGCCCACCAATGCGAAGGCGGAAGAGGATGACTCGAAGATCGAGCTGATAGCCCCGATTGTGAGCGCCATATTCCCCGGCTACTTCTATGTCGAGGCGCGAGATCGCTCGAGCGGGCTGAGGGTTGAAAAGGCAGATCATGGACTTGCTCCCGGAATGGGAGTTGACGTCGCCGGCTTGATGAAGACGAACTCCGACGGCGAGCGGTACATCGAGGCAGACGCCGTAATGCCGGATGGAAGCGGCAGCATTGACCCTCTCGAGCTCATCAACCGTAGCCTCGGCGGCGGAGATCACCCCGGGCAGCAAGGCGCTTTGGGGGCTTCCGGCCTGAACAACATCGGCCTGCTTATCTCCACTACCGGCAAGGTGACCTATGCAGAGACCGGGTTCTTCTGTGTGGATGACGGCAGCGCTCTCGATGATGGTTCGGGGTACATCGGCATCAAGGTGCTGGGAACAGTCCCCCCGCCAGATCCGCTGCCCGAGGGATGGAACCCGATTGGGCACCAGGTGATTGTGACCGGCATTAGCTCGTGCTTCAAGGATGGCACTGACCTCTTCAGGCAGATCCGAGCGACGGAAGTCCGGCTGGTCAACTAGCTTGCATGAGGGCAATATGGGTATTCGGGGCAAGGTCGTTCTCATCACCGGCGCGTCGGCGGGGATAGGTTTGGCGACTGCCAAGCGATTCGCCTCTGAGGGTGCGAAGTTGGCGTTGCTGGCGCGATCCGCCGACGTGCTCACGAAGCTCGTGAACGAGCTGCAAGCCCAGGGTACAGAAGCCATCGCCCTGCCTGCGGATATGCGAGACCCCGAACAAGTAAGGAATGCCGTCGCCAAGACGGCCGAGCACTTCGGTCGAATAGACGTCCTCATCAACAATGCTGGTCAATCCGTTCTCGGCAGGATCGCGGATCTGGACCTCGACTGTTTTCGCCAGATCATCGAGCTGAATATCATCGGGCCGGTGGCGGCGATGCAGGCGGTCATCCCCATCATGCGCAAGCAGGGCGGCGGAATCATCATTAATGTCAGCTCGATGGTCTCCAAGATGAAGCTCCAGGGGCTGGCGGGCTATGCGTGTACGAAGTCGGCGCTGAATATGATCTCGGACACCGCCCGAGATGAGTTCGCCTCGGACAATATCCGCGTGATCTCCGTCTTCCCCCGAACGACTGCCACCGACTTCCATGTACACGCCCTCGGCGGGGCTCCCAGCCGCCAACGTCCTGCTCCATCGAGGACAGGGCCCGTCGTGATTGACACGCCCGAGCACGTGGCCGATCGCATCCTCGACGCCGCGATCAACGAGCCGGAAGAGCAGTATATGGGCTAGACTTCGCCTGCCTTGACTCAGGGCACCGGATTGTGTACGCTTTGAGCGGAGGTTCCAGTGCCCAACCATCTTCGACATTTCCTGATCATCGCTTTGTGCCTGGTCTGCATGCCTATCAGTGCCGACGAAGTTATCACTCTTCGGAACGACCTCTGGAAGGTCGAGGTTCGGCCCGCCTCGATGCAGGCGACGGCCTACCCCAACGGCCGATCGAAGTTCGAGCTGTCCGCCGCACAAGAGGGTTTGGGCAAGGCCGCGAATGTCGAATGCAAGGGGAGTCTGGCCACCTTCGATCTCCCCCAGAGATCCATCATCGTGTCGCTGGAGTTGAAGCAATCCGACCTCATTGTCCACATCCGATCGAGCAAGGATGGGGATTTCACCTGGCCCGTTATCAGGCAGTCGCCCGCGCTGAAAGGACTCATCTGGCCGCGCTGGGAGGGCTGCTACGTTCCGATCAACGACGCGAAATGGGACGACTACCTCGTCCGCGAGGAATGGAACACCCTCGAAGGCCTCAGCATGCCGTTCTGGGGCCTGGACTGCGGCGACTGCATCCTGACCTACATCATCACGAATCCCTACAACAACCGCATCCGGTTTGTTCGGAAAAACGGTCAGCTCACAGAGATCTTCACCCACGAGTTCACGCCCAACAACGTCAAAAAGGAATATGGCTTTCTGATCCGACTGAGCGCAAACACTTCCCCTATCCAGCCCGCGAGGGAGTTTCGGAAATGGCTCATCGAAAACGGCGAATTCGTGAGCATGCAGGAGAAGGCGAAGAAGGCGCCCAAGGTCGCGAGGCTGCTGGGCGCTCCGCACGTCTACCTCTGGGGCGACGGACTTATCACTCGTCACGATATCTATCAGCAGCAGTGGAAACCATTCTGCAAAACACTTGCTGAGCAGAGCAACGCCACGAAACCGTCTGTGGGCAAACGCATCAAGGAACTGATGCCTCCGGCACAATGGAAGAATGTGATGACAATCGTGGATGCCGAATGGCCGGATGACTACACCAAAGGCGAGGTGGCAAGCGCACTTTCAGGATTGCTCGAACGGCCTGACTTCTACGATAAGGCGTCCTGGGAAGGAATTGCTCTGCCGGGGGATGCCACGCTGCTGCTGAGCCGGGACGGGTCGGCGCTTTCTGCCCCGGAGATCTGCCGCATGAACAGCCTGCTGCTTCGAGCCGCCTCCCCCGATGCGATGCTGGAGGTTGAGAACTGGGGGGACGGCGTCTCGATGAAGATGCTCAAGCAGTTTGAGCAGGCCGGATTCGACAGGATGGAATTGTGCGTTGATGGTTGGTCTGGTGTCGAGAAACGACCCGAAGTCGTCGCTGAGGCGGACGAGATGGGCTATCTCTTCGGCACGTACGATTCCTATCACTCCATCCACGACCCCGCCCTCAAGGGCACGGATGCTACCTGGGAGACCGCGCAGTTTGATAAGGATTTGTACGAAAAGGGCCCGATAGTCGGTCGTGACGGCAAGAAGCTCGCGGGCTTCAAGAAGAACGGTTACAAGCTTAGTCCCATCGCCGCGCGCCCATACGTGGAGGAGCGCGTTAAGGACATCATGGCCGAAGTGCCGTTCAACTACTATTTCGTTGACTGTGACGCATACGGCGAGGTGTATGACGATTATTCGCCTTTGCATCCAGCCACGCAAGCGCAAGACGCAGCCGCCAGGAATGCCCGACTGGCCTGGATCAGTGAAACCTACCGAACCGTGATTGGCTCGGAGGGAGGCAGTTCCTATGCCGCTCCCGTGATCCATGTGGCGGAAGGGATGTTCGGACCGGCCTTTGGTTGGGGAGACGCTGATCTTACCAGCAAGACCTCCAAGTACTATCTTGGAGCCTATTACCCACCCGATGGACCGAAGGTCTTCATGCAGCAGGTGACTCTGAAGCCGGAGTATGAGTATCTGTACTACGACCCGCGATTCAGGCTCCCGCTTTACGAGACCGTCTTCCACGATTCGGTCGTTACGACGAGCCATTGGAGCTGCGGAAGTCTGAAATTCGAGAACGTCCTCGACACTGTCACCCTTACCGAATTGCTCTGTCAGGTGCCGCCGATGTATCATATCAATCTGAGCGAGTTCAGGAAGCATCAGGAGAGAATCAAGAACCACTATTCGTTCTTCTCGCCCCTGCACAAGGAGTTGGGCTTCGCGCAGATGACCGACTTCACCTGGCTGACGCCGGATCGGATGGTTCAGCGAACGGTTTTCGGGGGTCGGGTGGAGTTGGTGGCAAACTTCAAACAGCAGGCGTTCGAGTATCAAGGAGCGGATATTCCGCCTGGAAGCATTCTCGCGCGATGGATCGAGAGCGGCAAGACGAGAGTTTTCACCCCATAGTAGTCGGAGGAAGTCATGGGTCTGGAGAAATACGGTCACTTTTCGGAGGACGGCAGGGAGTTCATCATCACTCGGCCGGATACCCCCGCGCCATGGGTGAATTACATATCGAACACGCGATACACCGGCCTCGTCACCAATTCAGGCGGCGGGTACAGCTTCTACATCTGCCCCAAGGACTCGCGGATTACCCGCCATCGGTATAACGGCCTTCCATGGGACCGCCCGGGCAGATACGTCTATCTCCGAAATGAGGACGGCGATTACTGGTCGCTTACCTGGCAGCCGGTCGGCAAGAAACCCGACTTCTATGAGTGCCGGCATGGGATGGGCTACACGCAGATAGAGCAGGAGTACGGCGGCATTCGGAGCAAGGTGCTCTACTTCGTGCCCCAGGATGATGATGTAGAAGTCTGGCGCATTTCCTTGACCAATATGTCCCATAAGACCCATAAGACCCATGTCTTTGCTTACGCTGAACTGTGCCTGGGACATGCACTCGTTGACCTTATCAATCAGCCGAACGACCAGCACTTCAACGTCGTGAAGTTCGACCGCGAGCATGAACTCCTTTACGCCACCAAGAACTACTGGGTGACTTACTCGGGCGCGACCGTCAAGCAGCCGAATCAGGCCTGGAATAAGTACGTCTTCTTCGCTTCGAGTCTTCCCGTTGCAGCGTTCGACGGCAAGAAGGACGCTTTCATTGGGCCATGGCGCTCGGAGAGTAATCCCATCGCGGTCGAGAAGGGCAAGTGCGGAAATACGGAGATCACCGCCGGCGACGCCTGCGCTGCCCTCCAGAGCGAGATCACCCTCGCCCCCGGCGAGACTAGGGAGTTGGTGATCCTGATGGGGATCGTGGACCGGGAGGGTTACTCGGATCTCGCGCCCCCGATCGCCGAGAAATACCGCAACCTTG
>DASRZD010000423.1:0-5154 GCA_035686805.1 Armatimonadota bacterium | reverse complement strand
CAGCCGACTAACGTGCTGGTGTCCTTAAGAAACACCGGCAAGCCGAATTCAGTCCCTGATCCCCAATCACGGCATGAGGACCTCAGGAAATCCCTGGTCCCTTTGAGCGTCTGAGGCCTGTTCGCCCAGCGCATCCAGGGTCGGAGATTGTCCAGGGACTCCAGAACGGCATCGTGCATCTCCCCGGCGTCACCAATCTTCGGCGCGCGAATAATCAATCGCTCGGATTCGAATTGCCTGGGGATGCGGGCGATCAATGCCCTCCTCCCACGCGAATCCGGTGGAGGTAGGTGTTCGTCGTCCAATCGGACGCGTCCGTGCGCCTGGCGAACCAGCGAGGCATGCAGAAGACGACCTCGTGGGTCACCCGGTCCTCGAAGGCATGGAAGTTGGAGAGGCTGAGACGCGAGTTCTCGCCGGGCTGGAGGTCATCTATCACCAGGAGCGTCTCCTTCTTGAGGAGGAGGCTCGTCTGATCCACTTCGGCGATCACGAAGGGGCGGCGCGGGAGATTGCCGTCCGGGTTCTCGGCGCAGATATTGCCAAGCCAAAAGAGTCGCCCGCTGCTGTGCATGATGAGCTGAGAGCAGGAGCTTGGCGAGAAGAAGTGCTCGCCATTTGTGAAGGTCCAGGGACGAACCTGGCTCCACGTGCGGCCGTTGTCGGTCGAGACGGAGTACCATCGGTATCCCGGCAGCTCCGTTTTCCTCATGTTGCTCCCGCGGAGAACCATGAGAATGCGCCCGTCCGGGACTCTTGCGAGCGTCGGCTCGAACGCCCCCCGAGTCGTTTCGTCTGGTGAGAGTCGTGCCGCACCTGAAATCTCCCAGGAGATCGTCTTGGAATTTCGCCACTTGCCGATCAATACTCTTGACTGGTAGAAGGGCGTGTTGTGCGGCTGGAAAAGGCCGCCGTTCGGGTCGAGTTCGGCGATCTGGATGGGAACCAGGATCGTTCCGTCCGGCAGGAATATGGGCACGCAGGTCTGGTCGCCGAGCATGTAGCCGTTCTTCCCCGTGAAGATCGGCTCGAACGGGTGGTCGGGAGTGAAGCCCTCGCCGACGATCTGCTTGGCCGGCGTGTAAGTCTTGCCGCCGTCGAGCGAAACCTCATACCACATCGTCCATCGTGAGGCCGCTTCGCTAATCTTGTCGGTGGGGAGGCAGACTCGGTTGCTGAGCCGGAACGAGCGGCCAGTCTTGGGATCAACTCGCGGGGGGTGCGAGCCTGTGCGATGAGTCCCCTCGGGGGTCTTGCGGATGAAATCTATCTCCTCGGACTTGCCCCAGGTCTTGCCGTTGTCACTCGATCGCCGGCGCCACTTGCGGTCGTTCTTGTCACTCTGGGTCTGAGTGGCGAACACCGCCTCCATCTCGACGCCGGTCGGCCGCACATACCAGCAACAGCCAAGTCCCGCGACGCCTTTCGCGGGCGACTTGGCGAAAAGCTTCTTGCCCACCAGTTTCATGGGCACAGGCGCAGGCTGCTCGGGATCTACCAGGTTATCTTTCACGATGTGTCCGTCCTTGTTGCCACCCTCAGCCTCACTCGGAACCATGGCCAGGGATAGCACGGCGATCAGCAGCAGTTGGCTCCAGTTCACGTATCCTCCTACAGCTTCGACAGCGGATTCTGGCGGTGCGCTTCCTCGATGACTGCGATCTGCCGGCGGACCTCCTCCGGCTTGATCATGAGGGGAGCGCCGGTCGTCAGGGCATCATAGAGGTTTTTGTAGAAACTCCTGGACATGTAGCCGAACAAGTTCTTCTGGCTGTCCGGCACATCCCAGCTCTTCTCATGCCACTTGAGGTTCTCCCGGCAGTACGCCCGGCCGGGGAGCGGCTTGCGGATAAGGTGCTGCTCGGGCGCTTCCTCGGGCTTGAAGTACTTCCAGTCGAGGTGGGTGGTGTTCCCCTTGAGGCCCCCGAGAGTGCCGTCAACATGGTACGTATGCGTCGGGTAGGCACAGCACGATGATATCTCCAGGTCAATCACCGGCCTGCCTTCGCCTCGAAGGATCAGCTTCACAAAGTCCTCGGCGTCCCCCCAGGTGTTCGCCCGGTCCATGATGCAGGTTACCTTGGGCATGACGTCCGTGCCGAAGAGTTGAAGCGCCTGATCGAGCGGATGCGGCCCGGTGTTGAGGAGGTTTCCGGCGCTGTAGTCCTGGATCGTCTGCCAGTCCCATCGGCGGCCGAACCCATTGAAGGCGACCCGCGCCATGACGACTCGCCCCAGCACGCCAGAGTTGATTACCTTCCGCACCTGCTGGAAGTATGGGGCGAACCGCGATTGCTGGTAGATGGCGAAGAGCTTGCCGGTCTTCTTGGCTTTGGCAATGATCTTGTCCACGTCGGCGGCGTGCCTGGCGAGGGGCTTCTCGGTTAGCACGTTGAAGCCCGCGTCCAGGATCTCCAGCGTCACCGGTACATGGAGGTGGCTCGGGGTGGCGTTAACCACCAGGTCGAGGTCACCCCGTTCAAGCATCTCTCGATAGTCCGTGTATGCGTCACAGCCCAAGGCACTCACTGCGTCGTCGCATCTGCCCTCTAGAGGATCGGCGACCGCGACTACCTTGAACCTGCCGGGCATGAGCTTGAATGCCGCCACATGTATGTCATGCCCGCTCCTTCCCTGACCGATGACTCCGACCCTGATTCGCTTCATTCCTACTTCCTTTCTTGTCTCTGCCCGTAGAGTATGAAATAGGGGGCAATCCGGATTCCTTGCGACATCATGCTCGTGATGCAGAGGTTAGCCAACCTCTTGGCCAGCGACTTCGTTGGATTTCCGGACCTCCCATAATGGCCACACAATATCCTGGTCTTGAATCCCGATTTCGAAAGCGAGTCCAGCAAAGTGGATTGGTCCATCAGGTTTTCAAGCCAGTTGCCGGTCAAGGGATCGCAGGTATTGGTAGGATGGCTTGGCGGCTGAGGAAGATTGCCGGTCTCTAAATACTCATCCACGCCCTTGATAATATCGCATCTCATCATCCCGCGAGTTTTGCAGGCTAACTGCTCCAGCTCATCCGCGGATACAGTCTTACTAAGCCCTGCCAGGTGCTCCCTGATGATCTCCCGCCTGATTGTCATGTATGACCTGAGAGAATCTCTTTCCTTATGTCCCCATTCTTCCTTGCGATCCTGCAACTCGGCCAGCACATGCTGCCTGCTCAATTGCCTGGCGATCATAGGATTGCGTATATTCGCCCCGGAAGCCATCACGAAGATCATGCCGCCGTTGGATAACCGGGGTACTTTGCCGAGGAACGATTCGATATCGTATATGTGCTCGATTACATCGTGAGAAGCAGCACCGTCGCAGCTCAGGCCGTGATCCGCCAGGTATGCGAGCAGATCATCTATATCACCCTGAACGTAGTGCTCCGCTTTGATTCCCAGTACCTCGCCAAGTATTTCGGCATCCCGGCAGGACACGTCGTAGATGTCATTGTATATGACCGTTCCAACGCCGAATTCCTTTGCCAGCAGTGACAGTATTCCGCACCCTCCCCCATAGTCGAGCAGGGCAAACTTGTCGGCAGGAATGTGCGACGGAGAAAGCGTGTGCGCCAGGATCTGAGTGTACATCTGCAGACTGGATTGAAGGCTGGCAAGGTACTCGCCAAAGTACTTCTTATTGTAATCGGAGATCGCCAGCTTCTTGACGTCCATCCCCCGCAGCTTGTCAAAAAGCCTTCCAGCCGCGAAATTGAGGTCTTCCAGCAACTGCCGATCTTTCGGCAGGCGAGCAAAATCATATAGGAACTGCAATTATCCCTCCGGTAGGCATGCGGTCAGACCCCCACATTATACCTGATTCCGGGGATCATGACAGCAAGAAGGCGGCTTACTTAGCCTTCTTGAACTCAGACGAGAGTTCGGGTGAAAGCGTCTTGATGGACGCCACCTCGCCATCTGTGCCGAGGGTGAACTGCACCTTGATTTCATCCCAGAGCTCGGGCTTGTCGTGCTTGCCGGTGAACACATTGAAGTGGTAGTGCTTCAGGTTGAACTTGGCTTCCCCATACTCCATGCGAAGAGCGCCGTCCTTCATCGAGACCGTCAGCTTGCCGTATGCCTGGTCTTCATACTCGCCGACGTAGGCATCGAGCGCATGAGAGGGCTTCGTCCGCTTGTGACGGGCCTCCTTGGCCTTCGCCTCCCGAGCCTCCTTGCGCATGGCGGTATTCACCCGCTTGTACTGAGCCGGCCAATTCCTCTTGGGCAGGCCAAGCAGCAAGTCAAGGAGCAAGTTCCTGATTGATATTGATTCGCCCCCCACCGCCAGGTTCGTCAGCACAGTGATCCCCGCCTTGAGCCTGGGAATGAACACCGTGTTGCTGGTGAATCCCCTCAGCCAGCCGCCGTGTCCGATGATGATCTCGCCCCGATACTCGTCCTTGCCCCAGCCCATGCAGTAGGTTGACAGGTGAACGCCCGAGTCGAAGCCGTACTTGTCGGGGCACTCGACCGGTATGACCATATGCGGCTTCTTGGTCTCATCGAGGTTCTTCTTGGAGATGATCTGCTTGTCCCGCTCCAAGCGGGATCCCGTTGCGGGACCCTCGAACTCGCCGTCGTTCAAGTGAAGACGGATCCACTTGCTCATATCGGTGGCGCTGGCATTGATCGCACCGGCGGCGGTCGAATTGTCATGCTTTGGGGTCGGGACGAGGACGATCTTGCCCTTGTGGGGTACATGCCCATGCGAGTGATCCGGCGACTTCTCGGCCTCCGAGACCTTGCAGACCGCCTTCATCCCGAGAGGCTTGAAGATGCGCTCCTTGAGGAACTCCTGCCACGTGCTGCCGGCGACTTCTCCAACCGCCAACCCCGCCGCCGAGAACGGCACATTCGCATACTCGTAGGTCGAGCGGAAGGACGTCGAATGAGGCGCGAGTCCGTATCGCCGGACGATCTCCTCCGCGTCGCGCTCCTCCACGCACCAGAGATTATCGTGGCGCGGCATGCCGGTCCGATGGCTCACGAGATCGCGCATGGTGACGAGGCTGTCGGCGTGCGGGTCGGAGAGCTTGAAGTAAGGCAGGTACTTCCGGGGATGATCGTCCCAACTCATCTTGCCCTCGTCCACCAGGATCGCCATAGCGGCGGTCGTGAACGCCTTCGTCATCGAGGCGAGGGCGAATAG
>DASRZD010000422.1:0-28156 GCA_035686805.1 Armatimonadota bacterium | reverse complement strand
GTGGGGGCGTAGCTCAGTTGGTTTAGAGCGCCTGCCTGTCACGCAGGAGGCCGCGGGTTCGAGTC
This sequence comes from Armatimonadota bacterium, assembly GCA_035686805.1. Taxonomy (GTDB): domain Bacteria; phylum Armatimonadota; class UBA5829; order DTJY01; family DTJY01; genus DASRZD01. The sequence continues at coordinate 28,091 of DASRZD010000422.1, read as the reverse complement.
CCGTCGTCCCCGCCACGAAAGTACAAAGCTGGGAGTACAAAGTACAAAGACCCAGCGGCGGCCCTGGGGCGAACAGATGCGCCAGGAATACTGGCTTTCTCTTTGTTCTTTGTACTTCGGTACTTGGTACTAGCGAAGCCATGCCGGGATAGCTCAGCTGGTAGAGCAGTGGACTGAAAATCCACGTGTCCGCAGTTCAACTCTGCGTCCCGGCACCAGATCAAGCCGACGTAGCTCAGCTGGTAGAGCAGCGCATTCGTAATGCGCCGGTCGTCCGTTCGAATCGGATCGTCGGCTCCAGATTCTTTGCTCCAAGGATGTGTACGTGGCACTAGGTAACCTGGCAATTCCCCCGCCCTTCAGGAGCATCCCATGAATTCCAACCCCACAAACATCTCCAAAGCCGTGATCCCGGCTGCCGGTCTGGGTACCAGACTCAGACCGCTCACATCCATCACCCCTAAAGAAATGCTGCCCCTGGGCCGCAGGCCCACGGTCGAATACATAGTTGAAGAGTTGCATGCAGCGGGCATAAACGATATTATATTCGTGGTTTCGCCGCTGAAGCCCCGGATCCAGGAGTACTTCGGCGACAAGACATGCGGCGGTCGGGTTCGCGTGAGGTACGTCATACAGGAAGAGCAGCTCGGACTGGCGCATGCCATTCTGCAAGCAGAGGAAGCGGTGGCCGGGGAGCATTTCGCGGTGGCGCTGGGAGACTCCGTCATCGTCTCGCGCCGGGAGACATCGCCCATGGCGCGATTGCTCGCGGCGTACAAGACCAATCCGGCCTTCGCGGCCATAGCGGTCGAGCAGGTTCCGATCGAGGACTCGATCAAGTATGGGATGGTCAAACCGGCCGACGGCATTGCCGAGCCGTTCGAGATTGATGGGCTGATCGAGAAGCCGAGGCCCGAAGAATCGCCGAGCAACTATGCCATCGCCGGGCGCTATGTGTTCGACCCGGGAGTATTCGAGATTATTCGACGGACGCCGGCAGGAGTCGGCGGAGAGCAGCAGATCACTGACTCCATCAGGCTAAGCCTGGAGGAAGGCAAACGGGTCTGGTGCGCTCCTCTAACGCCGGAGAGTGAGAGGAGATACGACATAGGCAGCCATAAGACTTATTGCGAGGCCTTTGTCGCCATGTGCATGCTCGACTTGGGACTTGCTCAAGTAGTGAAAGATGCTGCAAATAGGTAATTCGTGATGCGTAATGCGTAAGGGGGATTACGAATTACGAATTACGGATTACGAATTACGGAGGGTTTCTTGAGAGTACCGATGGCTGACCTGCAGGGTCAGTACCAATCCATAAAGAACGATCTGGACAGCGCAGTCCTGGCAGTTATGGCGAGATGCCAGTTCGTGTTGGGCGACAATGTCAAAGCCCTGGAGCAAGAGATTGCGGCCCTGTGCGGGGCGAAGTACGGAATCGGCGTGGCTTCGGGGACCGATGCGATCTTGCTGTCACTGGCGGCGCTGGACATCGGGCCGGGCGATGAAGTGATCACTACTCCGTTCACCTTCGTTGCGACGACCGAGGTCATAGCTCTCGTGGGCGCGAAGGCGGTTTATGCAGACATCGACCCCGGCACGTTCAACCTCGACCCAGGCAAGATAGAGAGCAAGATCACCAGTCGAACTAAGGCCATCCTCCCGGTGCATCTCTATGGGCAGACTGCCGACGTGACCGCCATTTCCCAGATCGCCGAGAAGCACGGGCTTAGAGTGATCTATGACGGCGCTCAGGCGATAGGATCGGAGACCCTGGGCAAGCCGGTCGGGGCATTCGGCGATGCAGTCACTTTGAGCTTCTTCCCTACCAAGAATCTGGGAGGGGACGGGGACGGGGGCATGGTCCTGGTCAATGATGAAGGCGTAGCCGAGAAGCTGCGCTTCCTGAGATTCCACGGGAGCGGCGGGACGTACTCTTATCGGTATGTCGGCTATTGCAGCCGGTTGGATGAGATCCAGGCGGCGGTGCTTCGGACCAAGCTGTCATATCTTGGCAAGTGGACGGATGCAAGGCGCAGGAATGCCGACGAATACCGAGACCTTCTCTCGGACGTTGCCATTACGCTGCCGGAAGAGAAGCCCTCGAACAAGCATGTTTATCACCAGTTTACCATCCGATGCTCCAAGCGAGACGAGTTGAAGGCCTACCTGAAATCACAAGAGATAGACACTGGAATATACTATCCGTCGCCTCTACACTTGGAGGAGGCATACCGATACTTGGGTTACGAAACGGGCGACCTCCCGGAGGCTGAACGCACATGCAAGGAGTGCCTGTCGCTCCCGGTATTCCCCGAGTTGACCGACCGGCAGCTTGCTCATGTGGCGAGTTCGATTCGCTCGTTCTACGAAAGGAAGTAAGTCAAACTTATGAAGGCAATGATACTGGCGGCGGGCGTCGGTTCCAGATTAGACCCACTCACTCGCAACATTCCTAAGCCGATGGTGCCGATCATCAACAAGCCGGTCATGGAGCATATCATCGAGCTCCTGGCGCGGCACGGCTTCACCAAGATTATGGTTAATCTGCACTACTACGCCGACCAGATACAAGACTACTTCGGCGACGGCTCGAAATGGGGAGTGAAGATCCAGTATTCCCTGGAGGACCGGCTTTGGGGCGATGCCGGAAGCGTGAAGAGGTGCGAGCAGTTCTTCGACACGACGTTTCTCGTTATCGGCGGCGACGACCTTGCGGACATAGACCTTAAGCGCCTGGTGAAGCAGCACAATGAGCATAAGGCCCTGTGCACGATTGCGCTCTCACTGGTAGACGACCCGGCTGAATACGGCATTGTCTTGCTCAATGAGCGGGGCAAGATCACCCGATTCCTCGAAAAACCCAAGGGTGAGGTCATATTCAGCAACATGGCGAATACCGGTGTCTATGTCTTCGAGCCGGAGATATTCGAGTTCATTCCCAAAGGCATGACTTACGGGTTCGGCAATAACGTGTTCCCTCTGCTGCTGGAGCAGAAGAAGCGGTTCTATGGGTATCTCACGTCGAGCTACTGGCGGGATGTGGGAAACCTTAAGCAGTATCAGGAGACTCACCGCGATGCCCTCCAGGGCAAGGTGACCATCAAATTCCCCATGCCCCAGGTGAAGAAGTTCGTCTGGATGGGTGAGAACGTCCAGATTGCTGAGTCGGCGGAGATCGGGTATCCGGTAGTGATCGGAAACAATTGCCGAGTAGAGAAAAATGCCAAGGTACTGGAGAACTCGGTGCTTGGCGATAATTGTGTGGTGGAAGAGAATGCGATCGTGCAGGACAGCATTCTCTGGGAAGGCGCTCGTGTGATGCGGCAGACCATCCTGGAGCGATGCGTGGTCGGCACGGGGTGCCAGGTAAAATCGAACGCAGCGGTATTCGACGGAGTGATCGTAGACCCGGTGCGTCATGCTTAATTGCAAATTGCGAATTGCAGATTTCAAATTGAAAAAAAGACTGCTTTCCCTTCAATTTGCGATCTGAAATGTGAAATCTGAAATCGATTTAGGGAGGATTCGGATGGCTGTACGCGACTTGGTTGCACATGATGTTAAGGACCTGGGCCTTGCGGAGAAGGGCAAGCTCAGGATAGAGTGGGCCGAGCAGTGGATGCCGGTCTTGAGGCTCATCAGGGCAAGGTTCGAGAAAGAAAGGCCGCTCGAAGGGCTAACCCTGGTTGCATGTCTTCACGTGACGACGGAGACCGCGAACCTGATGAGGACCTTGAAGGCGGGCGGGGCAAATGTTGCCCTTTGCGCATCCAATCCTCTTTCCACTCAGGATGACGCCGCCGCATCGCTGGTGGTGGACTACGGCATACCCACTTTCGCCATCAAGGGTGAGGACCGGGATACCTATTACAGGCATGTCAACCAAGCCCTGGACTTCGGGCCGAACATCACGATGGATGACGGCGCGGATACCGTAGGTGTTATTCATGGAGAGCGGACCGATCTGGCCAGGAACATCATCGGCGGGACGGAGGAAACCACGACGGGCGTCATTCGGCTTCGTGCCATGGAACGAGACGGCGTCCTTCTCTACCCCATAGTTGCAGTCAATGATGCGGATACCAAGCACCTTTTCGACAACCGGTATGGCACCGGCCAGAGCACCATTGACGGCATCATTCGTGCGACCAACTTCCTCATCGCCGGTTCGGTCTTCGTAGTTGCAGGATACGGCTGGTGCGGCAGAGGGCTTGCCATGCGCGCGAAAGGCATGGGAGCGAGAGTTATCGTGACGGAGGTTGACTCATTCAAGGCGCTCGAGGCGATTATGGACGGCTTCGACGTCATGCCGATGGCCGAGGCCGCGAAAATCGGCGATGTCTTCTGCACCCTTACCGGTGACATACACGTCATTCGGCCGGAGCACTTCGAGGTGATGAAGGACCATGCGATCGTGGCCAATTCCGGCCATTTCAACGTCGAGCTGGACCTGGAAGGACTGGCGAAGATCACGAAGAGCAGGCGTGAGTACCGGGAGTTCGTGGAGGAGTATGTTCTCAACAATGGGCGAAGCATCTACATCCTGGGTGAAGGGCGGCTGATCAATCTGGCGGCGGCTGAGGGGCATCCGGCGGTAGTCATGGATATGAGCTTCGCAGATCAGGCGTTGTCCGCAGAGTATATGGCGAAACACGCCCGGGAGCTGGAGCGCAAGGTGTATAAGGTCCCGAGAGACCTCGATGAGCAGGTGGCTCGCCTGAAGCTCAAAGCGCTGGGGATAAAGATAGACACGCTCACTCCCGAGCAGGTGAAGTACCTGAGCTCATGGGAAATGGGCACGTAGCAATTTCAGATTTCAAATTGCAAATTGAAAAGCGGACTCAATGGGAGCGATTGAGGAAAGGGAGATACTTGGAGTTAAAGTCTCAGTCGTGGATACGGCGGCTGCCTTGGAGGCCATCGAGGAGTTCATCAGCAGCGGCCGCCCGCACCAGATAGTCACGGCCGATTCATCTGCAGTCGTGCTTGCCCGCAAGGATCATGAGCTTCGAGAGATCATCAACAGCGCCAGCCTTGTGACTCCCGACAGCATTGGGATACTATGGGCGGCGAGGCGATTCGGGCATCCGCTCCCAGAGCGAGTTTCGGGTGTGGACCTCGTAGAGCTGTTGTGCGAGCGAGCAGTAGGGTCGGGGCATCGAGTTTTTCTGCTGGGGGCTGCTCCCGGAGTGGCGGAGAGGGCCGCAGAGAAGCTCAAGGAGCGGCATCCGGGGCTTGTGATCGCCGGCACCCATCATGGTTATTTCAAGCAATCTGAGTCTGAGACGGTAATCGAGAAAGTCCGGAATGCGAGGCCCGATCTGCTTTTCGTTGCGATGGGCATACCGCTTCAGGAGAAATGGATTAGCAGGCATCTGGAGGAGCTTGGGGTGCCCGTTTCGATGGGAGTCGGCGGAACTCTCGATGTGATTGCGGGAAGGGTGAAGCGCGCGCCAAAGTGGATGCAGCGGCTCGGGATGGAATGGTTCTATCGGCTTGCAAGCAATCCCCGGAAGATCAGGAAATGCTCGACTCTGCCGGTGTTCGTGTATTTGGTGCTAACAAGTAAGGGGTAACGAGTAATGCGTAAGGGAGAGCCGATTCTGATTGTCGGCAGTGTGGCGCTGGACAACGTGAAGACTCCATTCGGCGAGGTGAAGGATGCGCTCGGCGGGGCGGCGGTCTACTCGTCCATCGCCGCGAGCTATTTCGCTCCGGTGAGACTCGTGGGAGTGGTGGGCGACGACTTCCCGCAAAAACACGTGAGCTTCCTGTCTTCGCGGAATGTTGACCTCGCCGGCCTGCAGAGGATGCACGGGCAGACCTTCCGATGGTCGGGGTTCTACGAATTCGATCTCAATCAGGCGCACACCCTGGATACGCAACTGAACGTTTTTGCCAGTTTCAAGCCGGAGATACCCGAGGCATACAGGGATTCCAAGTATGTCTTCCTGGCGAACATTGATCCGGAACTCCAGCTTCAGGTTCTGGAGCAGGTGAGATCCCCCAAGCTGGCGATCTGCGACACGATGAACTATTGGATCGAGAACAAGAGGGACGCCCTGCTTCAGGTGCTGAAGAGGGTGGATGTCGCCTTCATGAACGACTCGGAAGCCCGCCAGCTTTGCGGGACTCACAGCCTGGTGAGGGCGGCCAGGCAGATGATCGAGCTTGGGCCGAGGGTGGTCATCATCAAGAAGGGCGAGCACGGGGCCATCATGGTTTCGAACGGCACATACTTCTCCGCGCCATGCTATCCGCTGGAGGAAGTGAAGGATCCCACCGGCGCTGGTGATTCGTTCGCAGGCGGATTCATCGGCTACGTGGCCTCGACCGACGACGTCAGCGAGGGGAATCTGAGGAAGGCCACGATCTACGGCAGCACGCTGGCCTCGTTCAACGTGCAAGACTTCAGCCTGCGGCGGTTGAGCTCCCTCAAGCCCGAGGAGATCGCCGGCCGGTACTGCGAGTTCAAACAGATCGCTCATTTCGAAGACCTGGGATGAAGACACCGGTCATTGACGGCCTGATAGACATCGTCTATCCGCCGAAATGCCTGACTTGCGAATCGCTCAACCCCCACCATTTGTGCGAGTCCTGCCTCCTGCAAATCGAGCGCATCCCAAGGCCCTATTGCCCTACCTGCGGTCATCCCATGCGGCGCAAGTGCAATCTCTGCTGGGGGCGCGAGCCCTCGTTCACTACTGCCAGGGCTGCCGGGGTTTACACGGGGGTTATTCGCGAAGCGATTCACGCGTTCAAGTATGGCGGCGCTCGGATGCTGGCAGATCCCCTCGCCCAGGTGCTCTACCGCTATCTGACAGTCTACGCGGACATCCCCTGGCGGCGGGCCGAGTGCATCGTGCCGGTCCCCATTTACCCTGCCCGCAAGCGAGTGAGGGGCTACAACCAGAGCGAACTGCTGGCCGAGAGGCTCGGTGTGATGACCGGCCTTCCGCTTGCGGCCGATGCAGTCGTTCGGAAGCGGCATACTCGTCCGCAGGTCGAGCTTTCCCGGGAAGAAAGGCTCACGAACGTCGCAGGCGCATTCGGGGTCAGGAAGCCTGAGTTGATTCGGGGGAAGATCGTCCTCCTCGTGGACGACGTTGCGACGACCTGCAGCACGATCCATGAATGCAGCCTGGCACTCCTCGAAGCCGGCGCGCGCAAGGTCTACGTGGCCTGTTTGGCGTTCGGAGCGTAAAAAAGCAATTGACCTTAGCCGGAAACGGGTGTACAATCGGTTAACCGTAGGGATCGGATTGACCATGAAACTCACTGAGGAACTCCTGACAAGGATAGTGGATACCATCGTGAAGGAAGCAGACCCCGAGCAGGTATACTTGTTTGGCTCGTATGCTCGCGGGCAGGCAACTGACGATTCCGATCTTGACCTGCTTATCGTGGAAAAGGACGGTTTTGGGCCTGAGAAGAGCCGGCGATCTGAAATGGGTCGTTTGTGGAGGGCTCTGGCTGGCTATCGGGTTCCCAAGGACATCCTTGTTTTCACTACTGACGAGATTGCTCGCTGGCAGGACTCTAAGTACCACGTGATAGCGTACGCACTGAAGGAAGGTAGGCTTCTCTATGAACGACCGGGAACAGGCCGCAGAGCTGCTTAGCTTGGCGGAAAGAGATCTCCGTGCCCTGAAGGGTATGCGCGATCCTGAGACATTCGCCGAGGAGATCTTTGGCTTTGTCGCTCAGCAGGCTGTCGAGAAATCGTTTAAGGCATGGCTCGTTAGACTGGGCGCTACCTATCCTTTCACCCATGACCTCACCGATCTGCTGAGTAGGCTGGAAGACACCGGGCAGAATGCCTCCAGTTTCTGGCACTTCGCTGACTTGAACCCATTTGCCGTTCAGTTGCGCTACGGTGGTGCGATCTTTGATGACACGCCCTTCGACCGATCGGTGATGATTGGCCAGGTGGAGGAACTCATTAGCTGTGTAAAACAGGCGATTGATAGCGAGCCCTAGTGTCGTGCTTCAGTGATACTTCCTTGACGTTCGGGGGGCACTCCCCTATACTTCAAGCATGGCGCGTGGCGAGTTGTGGTTTGCTGACCTCGGGCTGATCGGTTATCGGGAGTGCCTCTCGCTCCAGAAAAGGCTGGTCAGTCAGCGGCTTGCTGGGGAGATTCCGGATACTCTCCTCCTTCTCGAACACAACCCCGTGATAACCCTCGGGACTGCCGGCGGCGAAGATGCCCTACTTGTCAGGCCTGACCAAGCTGAGAAGGCGGGGGTCGAGCTGGTTCATACCGATCGAGGCGGGAATATCACCTACCACGGGCCGGGCCAACTGGTGGGGTATCCCATATTCGACCTCCACGCCCATGGGAAGGATGTCCACCTTTTTCTTAGGAATCTTGAACAGGCAGTTATCGAGCTATTGGCGGGTTTCGGGATTGCAGGCCGGAGCGTGGTGGGGTATACCGGAGTCTGGGTCGGGGAAGAGAAGATCTGCTCGATCGGGATCGCGGTTCGGAAGTGGATAAGCTACCATGGGTTCGCGCTCAACGTGAGCCCAAACTTCGACCATTGGGCGCTGATTCATCCGTGCGGATTGGTGGATCGGCAGGTGACGTCAATCGAGCGATTGATTGGCCGGAATCCGGGGATGGATGCGGTAAAACCGGCGGCGGTGTCCAATGTTGCAGAGGTTTTTGGCATGAAACCTGTACAAATGGAATGCCCATGAATAGAAGAATTCCTGAGTGGCTGACGGTTAAGGCGCCGAAGCGAGGGGCATACGAGGAGATGGCCGGCTTCCTGGGGTCAATGGGGCTTCATACGGTCTGCCAGAGCGCGAGCTGCCCGAATATCGGCGAGTGCTTTTCCAAAGGAACGGCGACATTTATGATCCTGGGGAACGTATGCACTCGAACTTGCGGGTTCTGTGGAGTCCGACATGGAGATCCCCTGCCCCTCGATGCGGAAGAACCCAGGCATGTCGCAGAGGCAGCGGCGAGGATGGCGCTGAAGTATGTAGTAGTGACATCGGTTACTCGAGACGACCTCGCGGATGGTGGAGCTGCCCACTTTGCGGAGACTATCAGGCAGATCAAGGGGATGATTCCCGGCGTCAGGGTCGAAGTGTTGATCCCCGATTTCGGCGGTGATCCCGATGCCTTGAGGACGGTCCTTGAGGCGAGGCCGTGTGTCCTCAATCACAATGTGGAGACGGTGCCGAGGCTGTATCCGATCGTGCGTCCGGCTGCCGATTATCAGCGGTCGCTGGCACTCCTTGAAACCGCCAAGGCGATCGAGCCGTCAGTATATACTAAGTCAGGGCTGATGGTCGGTTTGGGCGAGACGAAGGAAGAGGTAATCGCCCTGCTTCGGGATCTCCGATCGAGAGACTGCGATCTGGTCACGATCGGCCAGTACCTGAGGCCATCGAAGTCAAACTTGTCGGTCGCGGAGTACATTCGCCCGACTCAATTCGAGGAATACAGGGCAATCGGCGAATCGCTGGGATTTCGGTTTACGGCATCCGGGCCGTTTGTGAGAAGCTCGTATCACGCGGAAGAGCTGCTCGATGAAGAAATCTAGAATTACAACCCTCATAGTGGTCATTCCCCTACTGGCGATGGCAGCCGGATCGGTCGCATACCTCACCAGGATCGGCCTTCAACTGAGACTGACTGTGCCCAAGATGCTTAGTGGGGCGGTATCCAACCAATTCAATGGCAGCGTGCAGTTCAGTTGGATAGGGGTCGGCTGGTCTGGCATCACGGTACATAACCTGGTGATCGCCGATTCCTCGAAGAAGCCTATCGTCACGACCCCCGTCGCTCGGATCGGATGCGACTATGCCCGCATGGCGAAATCCAACCCGGTGGCAGGCATCAAGTCGGTTGAACTGCTCAGACCGCGGATATTCCTGGAGCGGCGGCCTAATGGGCGATGGAACGTTCAAGAACTCGTGAAACCCACGCCGCCCGGCAAACCTTCGAAGTTCGGCGGCAGGATTCACGTCAAGTCAGGAAGATTGATCGTAACAGACCGACTTGCCTCACTGAAGAAGCCGGTGGAGAATACTTTCGCAGACCTGGATGCGTCTGTGGACTGCTCCGAGGTTTCGGTTGCCAGGTACTGCGTCTCGGGTCGGGGGCCGGCGGGTCGGATGGGACGGTTCACTGCAAGAGGGCAGTACGATCTGACAGAGCGTTCACTGGCAGCAAATGCGGACGTCGAGAATGCCGATGCGGCCTACTGGACGAAATACCCGGTAAACATCGGCCTGGATATCCTTTCGGGCAAGGCTGACGCGACGACCAAACTCTCCAAGATCAAGGACGGCCCCCTCACCTACTCATCGGCCATTCGGCTTCGCGACGGCTCGATCCGGTTCAAACCGATCGGCAAACCGATCACAAACCTTGTCGGCGATGTGAGCGTTCGGCGTGATACGGTAGGTCTGAAGCTCAACGGCAGGCTGGAGTCCTCGCCGTTCCTGGTAGTCGGCAAGGTCAGCGACTTCAAGCATCCCAAGATGGCGCTGGACCTGGCATTCGACCGGATAAATACTCGCGAGGTTGTCGGGATGACCCCCTGGGCCCGAGGTTTTCGGGAGGTGGCCCTCCCTCGTGACGGCCGCCTGAAAGCATTCGTCAGCGGACCGCCCAAAGACTTCGCCGTGGAGTTTGCCGTGGATGCGCCGTCGCTGGCCTACAAGGGGTATGGCGGGCAATCTGTGCATGCGACCGGCAGATACTTCGACCGGCGAATAGACATTCGCAGGGTGACGGCGATTGCGTTCGGGGGATCGGTTGAGGCTCGGGGAGACATTGATTTCACCCGCAGCACTCGCGCCTCGTTCAGCGGCAAGGCCACACGCGTTCTGGCCTCGGAACTGCCCTTCCTGGCGAAGGAAGGTCTGGTCGCATCCAGTGACGGGGACTTCACCATAAACGCTCGAAAAGGGAGCTTCGACCTGGACTATCGCGGGAGCATGGACGGAATGAGCTACGCCGAGCTGGAATTCGACCAGGGACGGGTAGACTGCTCGTACTCGAAAGGCATCGTTCTGATCAAGGAGTTCAGCGCGAAGACCGCCGGCGGCTCGATCGCAGTATCGGGCTCGATCGGGCAAGGCGGCGAGATTGACCTGCAGGCGTCGGGTTCGGGGATCAACCTGGCGGAAGTTTCCAGTGGACGGCAGGGCATAGTCGGCAGAGCGGAGTTCTCCGGGAAGATCACCGGCAGCACAAGTTCGCCGGTATTCGATGGGGAAGTGGGCGCTGAACGCGTCATGATGTCAGGGATCGGAATCGAGCGAATCTCCGGCAGGGCATACGCGAGCCGTGACAGGATAAGCCTGGAGAACCTGGCGTTCTATGACTACCCGGGCTCGCTGACCGTTTCGGGAACGATCATGAATCCCCTTTCCATTCTGCCGAGCGTGGATATCTCGATCAAGGCTGATGCCCTGAATCTCGGCAACCTATCGGAGTCCTCTGAAACCGGCGGACTGGAGACGGGGCTGCTGTTCGGCGACCTGAATATCTCCGGCACGACGATCACTCCGCGGCTCGCCGGGAACTTCCACATCGAGGGAGCATCCTATCATGACCTGACATTGGATTCCCTGATGGCGAAGTTCAGGTATGACGATCATGGCCTGACGCTGGATGACTTCCGGGCAAGCTCGGGGGCTGCCGTCGTGGCGGCGAAGGGCGCGATTGCCAAAGATGGCGAGATATCGGCGGAGTTCCATAGCGACGGGCTGCCGTTGGAGCGGTTCGAGAGTATGTTCAAGCCGTATGCCGTAGTGTCGGGCAGCCTTTCGCTGAAGGGAAGCGTCGCCGGCACACTGGCCGATCCGTCCGCAAAGATGGAGATCGTCTCGGCCGGATTGACGGTCAACGGCCAGACGTTTACGGAGCTCATGGTGAAGGCGTCGGCGGATAGGGATGCTGTAGTCCTCTCGGATGTCAGCCTGTCGGACGGCAAGTCTAGGTACGAGATTCCCGAGGTCTCCTATGGCTTCAAATCGAAGATCGCCAAAGCAAGCCTCAGAGTTCAGGACGGGAGCGCAGCCCAGGTGCTTGCACTTATGGATAAGAGTCCGGCGGCAAAGGGGTCGGACTGGCTGGCGAGAATCCCTCGACCTCTTACCGGAACGATCAACATCTTAGATGCTTCGGGCACTATGGCCATGGACAGCGGCAAGCCCGTGCCTGATCTGCACGCGGAGGTTGCGCTTGATGACATGCGGTTCGGCACAGGCAAGGTCAAGTCCATCCGAATGGCGGGCAATTGGAAAGGCGACAAGGCCACGCTGGAGAAGCTGGTGGCAATCGAGGGCGACACCAATCTCTCGGGACACGGCAGTCTCGGACCGGGGGATGCGATATCCCTGTATGTGGACGCTCGTAACCTCTCCATGGACATTGTCAGAGAATGGATGAGCTTACCCGATAACTTTTCGGGCATCGCCGACGTAACAGTAGTTGCTGATGGAAGCCGAGATTCCGTATCTTCGAAAGCCAGCGTCGAGATAGTAGACCCCATCATAGGGGGAGCGAAGTTCGATCGGCTGTCAGGCATACTCACGGCTGACAACGGCGATGCGAATGGTCGGATCAACATCAGTGATCTAACCCTGACCCTTGACAATCATGATTTGAAACTTACGGGCTACCTGCCGGTTGATTGGAAGAAACCCGGCATACCGCGTGACAGGCCGATATCTCTACTGTCACACATGGATGCGGACGCTTTGGCCATCTTATCGGAGTTCACCAAGATAGCCATCGAGACGCCGGAGAACGGGAAGTTCGAGGGGCTGGTCGAGGTGGGCGGCACATTGCAGAACCCCGGCTTGAGCGGCAGCATAGTCTGGGATAATGGCGAAATCAGGTGGCCGAAGCTCCAGACCCCGCTTCAGGGGATCACCGCCCGAATGATATTGGCCGGCGACAGGCTGGAGGTTGACCGGTTCACGGGATCTTCGCCCGAAGGCGGGACGTTCAGTGTGACCGGCACGATCGCATTTGCGGACCTGAAGCCGGCGCTCGATCTGGGGATCAAGACCTCGAGCCTGAAGGTCTCGGGCAAGGATTTCTCGGATGGCTATGGGGAATCGGTGAAGGTGACTATTGACGGCGACTTCAAGATTTCTGAAGGCTGGAAATCGCCGCTGATCTGGGGAATTGCGAGCATCAACGAGGGCTCGGTCAGCATTCCCGGCAAGGCGCCGAAGCCCCAGGAGACCCGCGTTCATTCGATGGACCCGCGATTCGATCTCAGCGTAGAGTTGGGGAAGAAGATGCACCTTGATATGGCTACGCTGAAGACCCCGCTGGTGGGATCGCTGGTGATAGGCGGATCGCTGAGCAAGCCGGTGATCAACGGCTCGCTGGACATAAGCGGCGGAACGGTCATCTTGCCGATGCGGCAGTTCAAGATTCTGCCGGGCAGCACCCTGGCGATCGGCCGGGGACCGACTCAGAGTCCGTCGGTGCAGGTAGATATGCGCGCACAGACCAAGCTGACCGTGCCGACGACGCTTCGGCACAGGGAAAGATACACGGTGACAATGATAGCCCAGGGACCGATTGACAAACTACAGACGAAGTTCGACTGCTCCCCTCCCGGATTGTCGGAGAGCGAGATTGTGGCATTGGTGACCGGACAAAGCCAATTGCTGAGCATTCTGGCGGGAGAAGGTAGGAACAACTTGGGCGCGGGGCTTTCGGGCCTGTTCTCGACCGCCATGATGCCGACGGTGTTCGCGCCCATCGAGCAAGCCTTCGAGTCATCCCTGGGCCTGGAGGAGTTCGCGCTGGAGGGGGGATACAGAGAGCCGCTTCAATTGACGATCGGCCAGCATCTTTGGGACGGGCTGTATGTGGATTACTCAACGGTGCTGGGGCAGCGGCCGGACTATGCAGACACCCTGTATGAGCTCACACTGTCCTACAGGTTTCGGCATGGGATAGAGTTGAACCTCAAGACGGACGAAAACCGCAATACGAGCGTAGGAGTGGCAGGCAGGTTGAGGTTCTAGGGGAAAGGTGCTCATGAGGCGGCAAAGGATTGTTGCCTGAGCACGGAAAATAGTGTACTATGTGGTCTAGACTTGGGCTCGAATATAGGATGCCGTGTTGTGTCGGGTGTGAACGCCGATGTACTCAGATTAGTACTTACAATCTTTAGCGATCTGCCGGAGAGCGAATTGCTCCGGCTGGACAGGAACGAGAGCACGGCAGGTCGTCCAAGCTTTGAGACGCTGCTCAAGCTGTTTCATAAGAGAGTTTTTAACCTGGCGTACCGGCTGCTGGGAGATGTTGATGAGGCGGCCGACTTGACCCAGGAGACGTTCGTAAAAGCCTATAAGGCGTATCGCCGGTTCCGAGGGACTTCGGATGCGGCCTATCCCTGGCTATGCCGGATAGCAGTCAACGGCTGCAAGAATAGATTCAAAGAACTGGAGCGCAGGAACCGGCATGAGATCCGGTCGCTCGATGGTGAGCCCGAATCAGATAACCGGGAGATCGTTGACGGGTCTGCCGACCCCGCGCGGATAGTGGAGCGGCAGGATCTGGAGGACCGGATTCAGGAAGCGATCCAGGCTCTTCCGCCGGAGTTCCGAGTGGTCGTGATACTGCGGGATATGCAGGGATTGACGTATAAAGAGATCGCAGACGCCACCGGATTCACGATCGAAACGGTGAAGGCCCGCTTGTTTCGGGGGCGGGGGATACTCAGGAGGCGGTTTGCTCCGTACCTGAGCAACGAATAAGACAAGGAATTGACAATAACAGGAGGAAGGACTCAACCATGTATGTTTTCGTGGGCTGGAATAGCATCTACAGACTATTGATGGCGGTACTTGCTATCGTGCTGATTCTCTCCACCGGGCTGGCGGTCGCCCAGGAGAAGACGATCTCGGAGATAAAGATCACCGGCAACGACCATGTCTCCACTGATTCCGTACTTGCCGCCATTACCCTGAAGCCGGAAGCGGCTTTCTCGGAACTGACGGTTCAGCAGGCAAAACAGGCCATCGAGAGCATGGGCTATTTCCAGCCGGGCGTGACCGTTGGCACAGAGACCTTGGACTCCGGGGTGAGGCTGGTGTTCAATGTCGTGGAGAATCCGATAGTCAAAGAGATAAGTATCTCCGGCAACACGGTGATACCCAGGGAGAAACTGCAGAGTTTGATGAGGACTTCAGTGGGTTCAGTGCTGAATACCAATACCCTGCTCCAGCAAGACGTGAAGGCGATCGAGGCCTTCTATGAGAAGGAGGGTTATGCAGCCTACGTGACCGAGGAGATCGGCATAGACCCTCAGACCGGGGTGTTGAAGATCCCCGTCATGGAGATCAAGATTGAGGGTATAAAGGTCACGGGAAATAGGAAGACGAAGTCAGACGTCGTGCTTCGAGAGATGCAGCAGAAACCGGGCGACGTATATAACCTGAAGGCGCTCTATGCGGATATCCAGCGCATATATGATCTGAACATCTTCGAGCTGGAAGGCGCAATCCCCTACAAGACCGAGCCGGGCTCGGATATTGGCAAAGTGAATATCGTGATCCCGGTGAAGGAAAAGCAGACCGGCGCAGTGACGCTGGGACTGGGGTATAGCTCCAAGCAAGGGCTGGTGGGTCAGGCGAAGGTCTCTGAGGACAACTTCCGAGGCCGGGCACAGAAAGCGAATGTCCTGTGGGAGCAGAGCGGCGAGCGGGGAGCGAGCTACGAAGTCGGGTTCTTCGAGCCCTGGCTGGACAGCCATCAGACTTCCCTGGGAGTGAATCTCTACAATAAGCTGATTTTCCGGTTCAGCTCGAATGTGTTCGGGGGCACTACAAGCTCTGCAAACGATTATGATGAGCGCCGAAAAGGAGGCAGCATCACAATCGGCCGGCCGCTCAGCAGAATAAACAGAGGCTTCCTGACATTCCGAAGCGAGTCCGTGGATACCAGCATCATCGAGACGGTGTTCGATCCCGATCTCTTCAACCTGAATCAGAGCGCCACCATCATCAGCGGCACAGGCCGATTTAGCAGTGACACTCGCGATTCCCAGATTGACACCTATGCAGGCGGGTATAACTCGCTTGCGATGGAAGTGGGGAACGCCGATTTCCAGCGACAGAACCTTTCTTCCGTAGTTGAAGATCTGAAAGGCACGTTTGTGAAATACAGCCTTGACGGCAGGCGGTACTTCAGCAAGGGAGGTCCGCGCAAGGAACTCAACGAGCAGAGACCTCGAGTTGCGGTGAGGCTGATGGCAGGGAGCTTGACGGGAGAGGTTCCGTTCTTCGAGCAGTATTTCATCGGCGGGGCGGAGAGCCTTCGCGGGTTCAAGGAAGACAGGTTTTGGGGCCGAAGCATGCTGCTGGCAAGCGGGGAATACAGGTTCCCGCTCGCGAAGAGCCTGACCGGCGTGGGCTTTGTGGACTATGGCGACGCCTGGGGAGCGCCCGAGGAATACAGGCTGAAACCAGGCGGAGCGGACCTGATAGATAACTTCAACCAGGATGGTAGTTTCTCCGGCAACCTGGGATATGGAGTGGGGATTCGCGTGCAGACGCCGCTCGGCCCATTGCGGTTGGACTATGGTTTCAGCAACGAAGGCTCTCGAGCGCACTTCAGCATCGGGCAAGCCTTCTAGGCTTCCTTGTTGCACATAAGGCTCTGTGATATAATCGAACGATTTGCACGAATCGAAAGGAGTTATCACCAATCATGACGCGATCACGCGGTATTTCGGCGGTTCTGGTTTCAGTAGTACTTCTGGCAATCATTGCCGGTCCTGTCTTCTCGGCTGATACAAAGCAGCAGGTTGGGCTGATATTCGGGACTGCTGACGCCGATTCGTTGTTCAAGGACTACACCAAGAGGCAGCAGTTGTACTCGGACCTCGATGCCTTGAAGGCCAGGCTGGAGGGCGAGCTGGAACTCAGAAACGCCAATAGACTCCTCACCGACGATGAATTCAAGCAGCTAGTCGATCTGCAGGCAAAGGCTCAGAAGACTGATGCCGAGCAAAAGAAGATTGACGAACTGCTGGGGACTTCGAAGCAGCGAGACCAGGATCTACAGGCGCTCCAACAGAAATCGAACGCGACCGATGCGGAGAAGACCCAGAGGGCTGAACTTGAGAACCGGCTGAAGGCCGTCCAGACGGCTCTGCAGGATAACAAGACCAAGTTCGAGGAAGAGCTGAACAAGCAGCTCATCGAGGCCAACCAGCAGGTCACTCAGGATATTGAGGCGGCGGTAACGGCAGTCGCAAAGGAGAAGGGCCTGACCGTGGTGTTCAACAAGTCGTTGCAGTTCATTCTGTATTCAAGTGTTGACATCACCCCTGACGTCCTCAAGAAGCTAAACAAGAAATAGTGACCGGTTGATAACACATGATGACAAAATCCGTCAAGGAACTGGCAGCCATCGTCGGCGGCGAAATCGTCGGCGATGGGACGGTTGAGATATCGGGCGCGGCCGACATTCAAGACGCCCATGACGGAGATATTGTCTTTGCCGAGACGCCCAGACTATTCGAGCAGGCGCGAAAATCCCGAGCCGCGGCAGTCATAACCAACACCGGTGCACGTGACTCGGGCAAACCTGTGATCGCAGTTGACAGCCCGCGTTATGCATTCGCGCAGGTACTGGAGGTCTTCTCGCCAACCGAGAACAGGCCGGTCGGCATTCATCCGACGAGCATTCCGGGCGCGAATGCGAGTATCGGCGAAACCCCCTCGATCGGCAGGAATGTCCATATCGGCGACAACGTCACTATCGGCAGGAATGCCTGGATCCACCCATTTGTGTTCATTGACGATAACGTCCATATCGGCGACAACGTGGTCATCTATCCATTCGTTTCGATTCATCATGATGTCACCATGGGCAAAGATGTTCGAGTACACAGCGGGACGATCATCGGCTCGGATGGATTCGGATATACGAGGGTCGGCGGCAAGCACCACAAGATCCCGCAGATCGGTTCGGTATTGATTGGCGACGACGTCGAGATCGGCGCTAATGTCACTATAGATCGGGCGCGAACCGGCAAAACAGAGATCGGGCGCGGGACTAAGATAGATAACCTGGTGCACATCGCGCACAACGTGAGGATCGGCGAGGATTGCCTGATCATTGCGCAAGTCGGCATCTCGGGGAGCGTCCACATAGGAAACAGGGTGATCCTCGCCGGACAGGCCGGAGTGAAGGATAACATCAAAATCGGCGACGATGCGATTATCTGCGCGAGGGCCGGCGTGATTGGAGACATCAAAGCCGAAGAGTTCGTCTCGGGCTATCCCGCTCGCCCACACAAAGATCAGATGAGATCTCAGGCGGCGCAGAATCGGCTGCCTGAGGTGCTCAAACAGCTCAAGGCCCTGAAGAAGCAAGTCCGGGAACTGGAAGACAGGCTGAACCGTTGATCAGGCAATGCACTTTGGGAAGCAGCGCCGTCATGCGGGGACGCGGACTGCATACGGGCGAGGACTGCGAGATACGGCTGTCTCCCGCTAACGAGGGAAGCGGCATCATCTTCGAGGCCGGCGGTAAGGAGATCAGGGCGCATGTCTCCAACGTCCGCGACCTCCATCGAGGGACGACGCTGGGAATCGGTGACGCCGAGGTCCATACCGTCGAGCACCTGCTTGCGGCGTTGGCGGGGATGGGCGTGGATAACGTCCGAATCAGGGTCGAGGGCCCTGAGATTCCCGCGGCGGACGGGAATGCGCTACCATTCGTTGAGCTGATAGAGACCGCAGGGATCGTGGAGCAACAGGCGGAAGCAGTGCCGATCGTGCTCCATGAGCCGGTGTGGATCATTGATAGGGACAAGTGTCTGCTGGCAGTGCCCGGAACGGGATTGAGCATCAAGGCGCTGATCTCGTTCCAGCATCCGATGATCGGCGAGCAGGCGATAAGCCTGAGGATCGATCCGGAAGCTTTCAAGAAAGATATCGCGCCTGCGAGGACCTTCTGTACGGCCGATGAGATAGGGTTCATTCTCTCGCAGGGACTGGGGAAAGGCGGAACTGAGGACAATGTGATCGTGGTCCATGAGGACCATTACTCTGTCCCACTCCGCTTCAATGATGAGTTTGTACGGCACAAAGTCCTCGACCTGATCGGGGACCTGGCATTGATCGGCCAGCGGCTTTGTGCCGATGTGACCGCCATAAAGTCGAGCCATGCGCTGAATGCCGGGCTCGCAAGTAAGATTAGCAGCCTGCCTGCCAGTGGGCAGCAAGGAGGGTAAGCATGCTGGATATCGAGGACATCCAAAGGATACTCCCGCACCGATATCCTTTTCTGCTTGTGGATCGGATATTGGAGCTTGAGCCCGGAATGCGTGCTGTGGGATTGAAAAACGTGACCATAAATGAGGCCTTCTTCCAGGGACATTTCCCAGGGCATCCCGTGATGCCGGGAGTGCTCGTGGTGGAGGCGATGGCTCAGGTAGGTGGAGTCCTGCTACTGAGCATGACTGGAAATGACGGAAAGATCGCATACTTCGGCGGGATGGACAAAGTACGATTCCGCAAACCCGTGGTGCCGGGAGACACTCTCATCACGGAAGTAGAGCTTCTCAGAAATCGTGGAGACATCGGCAAAGTGCGCGTGACCGGACGGGTAAACAGGCAGATTGTCGCAGAAGGGGAATATATATTCGCCCTGGTTGACCGTAATACGGTGGAGGAACCCCATGGAGTCCTTAAAGAGCCCGAGGCTCTCGTTGCCAAGTGATGTGGCGGGAGAGGTAATCATACATGAGACTGCGATCGTTCATCCCACGGCCGAGTTGGGATCCGGGGTGGAGATCGGCGCCTTCAGCATCGTCGGCGAGAATGTCAAAATCGGTGACGGAACAATACTCGAGCCGAGGGTGATAATAGAGCCCTGGACAACGGTTGGCAGGGATTGCCGAATCTGTTCGGGCGCGATCCTGGGCGGGCGGCCCCAAGATCAGAAGTTCGGCGGAGAGCGCAGCTTCCTCACTCTCGGCGATCGGAATATCGTCCGCGAATACGTGACCATCCACCGAGCCACAGGCGAGGAGAAGATGACGGTCATCGGCCATGAGAATTTGCTGATGGCCTACTGCCACATCGGCCACAATTGCTCCCTCGGCAACGGCATCATGATGGCAAATGCGGTCGGCATCAGCGGCCACGTGATAATCGAGGATAAGGTGGTATTCGGCGGCATGGTGGGCGTCCACCAGTTCGTGCGGATCGGCAAGCTGGCGATGATCGGCGGCTACTCGAAGGTCGTCCAGGATATCCCGCCGTTCATGATGGCGGACGGCCGGCCGACCAAAGTCTATGATCTGAACGTCATCGGCCTGCGGCGAAGCGGCATACCCTCGAAGGTCAGGTCGGGATTGAGGCAGGCGTATAAGCTGCTCTACCGCTCGAATCTGAACTTCTCGCAGGCCGTCGAGGACATCGAGACTGAGATAGAACCGAGCGCAGAGCGGGATTACCTGTTGGAATTCGTGCGAGACATCAAGTTCGGTTTCGCAGGCCGACAGCTCGAGCATCGGACATAGATGAGCGCCCGCACCCCGAGAATCATCATCATCGCGGGCGAAGCTTCGGGGGATTTGCAGGGCGCATGCCTCGCAGCCGAGATCAGGCGCGCGGCTCCGCAGGCGGTGATTCGCGGTGTGGGCGGACGTCGGATGCGCGAGGCAGAGGTTGAACTGCTCTTCGACAGCTCGGCCTGGGGCGCAATCGGAACCACGGAGGCCCTGAAGCTCGTCCCACGGCTGTCAATCGTCCTCTCGAAGCTCAAAGCGCGTCTGAATGCCGTTCCTCCCGACGTCCTGGTGCTCATTGACTTCGGCGCGTTCAACGTTCGGCTGGGCAAACATGCGCATGCCAGGGGCGTCAAGGTCCTCTACTACTTCCCGCCGGGATCGTGGAACAGGAATTCGGGCGGCTCGCGGCTGAAGGAAGTCACCGATCGGGTGGTGACTCCGTTTCCGTGGTCGGCCGAGTTGCTGAACAGGGCGGGGATCAGGGCCGACTTCTTCGGCCATCCTCTGCTCGATGTTGTGCGGCCCACCCTTTCGAAGCCCGAGTTTTGCGAGCGATTCGACCTCGATCCCGAGAGGCCGATCATCGGTTTACTTCCGGGAAGCCGGAAACAGGAGATCGTCCACAATCTGCCGGCCCAGGCGGATGCCGCCCGCAAGCTGAGCGAGTCCATCCCCGGTCTGCAATTCGCGATTCCGCTCGCGTCATCATTAGATCCGAAGGGGGTAAGAAAGATCGCGGGCGAAGAAATAAAGATACTCCCTGGAATGGCGTATGACCTGCTGGCGCATTCGAGGGCGGCAATAGTCAAATCGGGAACGGCGACCGTAGAGGCGATGATCCTTGGCTGCCCGATGGTGATCGTCTACCGGGGCAGCTTGCTCACGACTTTGGAGTTCAAGCTTCGCCGTAAGAGGATTAAGTTCATCGGTATGCCGAACATTATCATGGACCGCGAGATATGCCCTGAGTTGACTGCCAAGGATGCGTCGCCTGAGAGGATCGCGGGACTGATGATCGAGCTGATTCCCCCCACCCCGGAGAGGGCGCAGATGCTGAAAAACCTTGCGGATGCAAAGGCGGTACTCGGCGACCCGGGGGCAATAGAGAAGACCGCGCGAACGGTTCTAGAGATGGCAAATGACCGGTAAGCAAAAGGATATGAAGAGCGCTGAGAAGCGCTTGCTTGGATACTTCGCGCCCTACTGGCGGCTGTTCGCGTTGGGACTCGTGTGCACGCTGGTTGTTAAGGGCATAGACTTGCTGTTTGCATTTCTGATAGGCAATGTCGTAGGGGCCGCCATCAACAAGAACCACTCACTGCTGAATATCGTTGCGCTTGCGATCGTCGGCATCCACATACTCAAGTGGATCTTCACCTACGGGCAGACGTACGTCGTATCCGCCGCGACTCAGAAGATCGCAGTCCAACTCAGGAATCAGTTGTATACCCACCTGCAAAGCCTTTCGTTGAGCTTCTTTGAGCGGACGCGCATCGGCCATCTGATGTCGCGCATGACGAATGATGTCGGCCTGATTCAAAGCTCGGGCAATCATATCATCGAATCCGTGTCGGCCCCGGTGGGTATAATCGGCAGTGTAATCGCCATTTTTGTGATCAACTGGAAGCTGGCCGTGATCTCGGTAGTAGCCATGCCCCTCATGTCGTACACGGTCATAAAGATCAGCACAGGGATGAGGGGACTCACCGAACTGCTGCAGATCAGGCTTGCGGACGTCGCGGCCGTCGTCCAGGAGACCCTGTCGGCGGTGCGTATAGTGAAGTCTTTCGCCATGGAGGATTATGAAACATCGAGATTCGCCGGTGAGAACCAGCGGACGTATGGGGCGGCCATGCGTGCCATAAGACGCAGCGCCGCTTTGTCGCCCACACTGGAGCTGATCGGCGTGACGGGAATCGCATTCGTGCTCTGGTATGGGGGGAATATGGTGGCCCGGAACGCAGTGCCGGGGTTCGATGCCGGTCGCATGGTGACGTTCCTGCTCATGCTGAAGGGCATCTCGGACTCATCGAGGATTATCGGGAGACTCAACATCACTTATCATTCGACCATGGCGGGCGCTCAGAGGATACTTGATGTGCTGGATGAGGTGCCGGAAATCCAGGACGCCCCGGATGCGAGGCCGCTTGCACCGATTAGGGGAAGAGTCGAGTTCCAGGATATCTCGTTTGCGTATAGCCGCAATCATCCGGTGCTGGAGAATATCTCATTTGTGGTTGAGCCGGGGCAGCAGATTGCGCTCGTGGGACCCAGCGGAGCGGGCAAGTCCACGATTGCCAATCTCATTCCGCGGTTCTACGAAGCCACCAGCGGCGGCATTCTGATTGACGGCACGGATATTCGGACCGTGACTGCCAATTCGCTTCGGCAGCAGATCGCAATCGTGCCACAGGAGACGATCCTTTTTAGCTCGAGCGTTGGGGAGAACATCGCTTATGGGCGGATCGAAGCCAATCAGGACGAGATCATCGAGGCGGCGAAGGCTGCGAACGCCAATGACTTCATCGAGCGGCTGCCGGAGGGGTATGATACGCTCGTCGGCGAGCGAGGGGTGAAGCTCTCCGGCGGCGAGAGGCAGCGAGTAGCAATTGCCCGTGCCCTGCTCAAGAACCCGAAGCTACTCATACTTGACGAAGCAACCTCCTCTCTCGACGTTGCATCCGAGGCCGTTGTCCAGGAGGCGCTCGAGCGGCTTATGAAAGGTCGAACGACGCTGATCATCGCCCACCGGCTAAGCACTATCGTGAATGCCGACCGCATCCTCGTAATCAAGGAGGGACGGATCGTTGAGTCGGGGTCGCATCAGGAACTCCTGGACCGCGGCGGCCTTTACTCGGAGCTTTACGCCATACAAAGCAAGGGAAATGGCAGGTAGGCAGTGAGCGAAGACCGGAAACTGGGGTTGATATCCCTCGCCGCCTGGACGCTCATGCATATCATCGGCCACACGGCCCGCTTCAAGGTGATCGGCTACGAGCGGGTCACCGAGTTGGTGAAATCGGGCAAGGGGTTCATCCTGGCGGTGTGGCACGGGCGGACGCTCATGCCTGTTCATTACTGCCGAGGGATGGGCATCTGGGCGATAACATCGCTATCTCGGGACGGGGAGCTTCAAACCAACATAGTAAGCCGATTCGGCTACCGGACGATAAGAGGCTCGACCGGGAGGGGTGCGATCAAGGCGGCGCTGGCGGCGTGCAAGAGGCTCCAGGAGGGAGGCATCCTTGCGATCACGCCGGACGGCCCGAAAGGCCCTCAGCATGAAGTCCAGCCGGGGATCATCTTCATGGCGCAGAGGGCGGGGTGCCCCATCATCCCAATCGGGGTCGGGGCGAGGCCTCGGAGGCTCATGAAGGCTTGGGACGAGTACCTGCTTCCCCTGCCGTTCGCGAAGTGCGCCCTGATATTCGGCGAGCCGCTTCACTTCGAGAAAGACGATCCTATAGAGGTCGGGCAGGGCTTGCTTAAGGACGCGCTCGACGAAGTTCAGGCTCAGGCTCAGTTGATGGTGAAGGAAGGTTAGGTTGGTTGGAATACTCTACAATCTCCTGCTGATAGTCACTCTGCCGGCGGCCTTTCTCTACTTCCTTTGGCGCATCTTCGTGAGCAGGAAATCGTCCGAGTCCTGGCGTCAGAATCTTGGGGCGCTGCCCAAGTTTTCCGATCGTCCGGCGAATAAGAAGCTGATTTGGATTCACGCCGTCTCGGTCGGGGAGCTTGTGGCATCGCTGCCGATCCAGGAGGAGCTTCGAAGGCTGATGCCGGATTCGACGATTTTGGTGACGACGATCACTCAGACTGGAAATGCGATGGCAAGGCAAAAAGCGAAGTCGGCTGACGCAATCGCCTATTTCCCGCTGGACTATCCGTGGCTCGTGAACAAAGCCTTGAACCGGGTCAGGCCGGATGTGATGGTTCTCATGGAGACCGAGTTTTGGCCGAACTTCCTGGCGGCCGCCAACAAGAGAGGAATACCGATCGTTTTGGCGAATGGCATCATCTCCGACCGAACCATGAAGAAGCACAGGAGATGGCATTGGCTGGTCAGGTGGGCGGTTTCGAGCATTGACCATTGCTGCATGCAGAACCGCGAGAGCGCCGAGAGGATAATCGGGCTGGGAGCGCCCCAGGAGAAGGTGCGAGTCCTGGGAAGCACGAAGTTTGACCAGGAAAGCGGACGGCTCTCGGAAGAGGCGATTAGGGCCTTGCAAGCCGGTCTGGGCCTGCCCGATGAGGCTCCGGTATTCGTGGCAGGGAGCACCAATCCTGGAGAGGAAGAGCCGATTTTGGAAGCGTTCGGGAATCTGAGAGCCGGCATGCCGGACCTGCGGCTGATTATTGCGTCGAGGCGGATCGAGCGCGGAGACGAAATTCAGGCGATGGTCGAAGCTCAGGGTCTCACGTGCGCAAGACGCTCGAAGAAAGAGCCTTTCACGACCGACGTCCTGATCCTCGACACGTTCGGCGAATTGGCATCCATTTACGCGGTCGGGAGGATTGCATTCGTGGGGGGCACGCTGATTCCAAAGGGAGGGCACAGCCTCATTCAACCTGTCTTGCAGGGGAAGCCGGTGCTCTTCGGGCCTCATACATTCAAGACCCGCGACATCGCCGAGATGGCGATTCAGGCGGGGGTCGGCTTCCAGGTTCGGGACGCGAGGGAGCTGGCAGACTGCGCGAAAGGCCTGCTAAGCAGTGAAGACCGGCTGGCAAGCATAGACAGCGCATGCGAGCGGCTGACTTCGGAGAATGTGGGAGCATCCGCTCGATGCGCGGAGTTGGTAGTCCGATTGATGGGAGGACGCAAATGAGCCCGACGGTCATCAGGTTTCTGGAAGACGTCATCTACCGCCGAAAAGATCCGCTTGCCGGGGTAATAGGAGCGGTTTTGGTCGGCTTGTCGGGGATATACAAGGCAGCGATCTGGGTATACTTGCTGCCATTTGAGCTTGGGTTCAGGCGGAGGGAACAGCTTACCAGACCAGTGATAAGCGTTGGGAACATCACGGTCGGAGGAACGGGGAAGTCGCCGATGGTGCAGTACCTCTGCCGCGGACTCAATAGGCGAGGGTTGATGCCTGCAGTCCTCAGCTATGGTTACGGCGGATCGTTGAACGGGAAGTTCGGCATCGTGTCGGACAGGGAGGCGATGCTGCTGACCCCCGGTGCTGCCGGCGACGAGCCGGCCATGCTTGCAGCGAGTCTCCCCGGCGTCCCGGTGCTGGTCTGCAAGGACCGGCTGGTCAGTGGAGAGGCCGCCATCAAAGAGCTCAAGGCCGAGGTTCTGGTGCTTGACGACGGCTTCCAGGTGTGGAAACTGGACCGAGACCTGGACATAGTGCTGATCAACGGGAGCAATCCGTTCGACAATGGGCATACGCTCCCGGCAGGGCGGCTTCGAGAGCCGTTGAGCGCGCTAAGGCGGGCTGACTGTTTTGTGGCAACCGGGAAATGGGAACCAGAGGAGATCAAGGACATGATCTCTCAGGTACCGGCAGACGCACGCTCAGCACCCTTGTTCTTCGCCAGGTTTCAGCCGACCGGATTGGTCTCCGTCGGCGGCTCGTCGGACATTGCGCTCAGCGAAGTCGCCGGGAAGAAGGTCCTGGGGCTTTGCTCGATTGCCAATCCGGCATCGTTCGAGCAAATGCTGGCGGGGCTGGGCGTCAACCTGGTGGCGTGCGAGCGCTTTCCCGATCACCATGCCTACACGCCCAGGGACATAGCAGACGTTAACAGCAGCGCCATCGAGAGTTCGGCGGAATTGATAGTGACGACCGACAAGGATGCCATCAAACTCGACGCGCACCAGCTCGCGATTCCGGTGTATTCCCTGCGGATAAGGGCCGAGATGGACGACGAAACGGGCTTCTGGGGTCTCGTGATGAGCAGAGTGGGTATAGATGCAGCTTGACATCAAGGACTGCAAGCGAATACTGATCGTGAAGCTCAGCTCCATCGGCGATGTAGTGATGACGACGCCGGTTGCGAAAGCGCTTCGCCAGGCCGCGCCTGACGCCTACATCGCCTGGGTGGTGGAGGACAAGGCGAAGGATATGCTGGTCGGCAATCCCTATCTCGACGAGATCATCATCTGGAAGCGGAATTCGACCAGCAGATCGGTTAGGAAGAGGGCATCCGGATTGCTGCTGGGATTGGCGAGGCTGATGCCGGTCCTCCGCGCCAGGAAGTTCGATCTGGTGATTGACTTCCAGGGACTGCTTAGGAGTGGATTGGTCACCGGGTCAACGATGGCTCGATGGCGGCTGGGATTCGATAATGCGCGAGAAGGCGCAGCGATGTTCTATAACCTCCACTTCCCGGCACAGCGCAGGGTTCGAGGGCCGCAGCAGTACCTGAGCATGCTCGAGCCTCTGAATATCGTGTCCGAGGATTTGGACATGCATGTGCCGGTCAGCGATGAAGACCTGGCCTTTGCCCGGGAGTTCATTTCTCGGGAAGCGGAATCGGGCAATGGGATCGTTGCACTATGCCCGGCAACTACCTGGCCTCATAAGCACTGGAGGGAGCAGGGATGGGCCGAACTGGCCGATGCCTTGATTTCCGACCATGGCGCGACTCCGATCTTTTTGGGATCGCCTGCCGACAGCAAGCTGGTCGGGCAAATTCAGGACATGATGAAAGACAAAGCAGTGAGCTCAGTGGGTAAGACTACCTTGAATCAGGCAGCGGCGCTGATCAAGTCGAGCGACACGGTAATCTCCGTGGATACCGGCCTGCTCCATATTTCGCTGGCGCTCGACCGTCCCACTGTCGGAATCTTCGGGCCGACCCGCTGGCAGCACTTCTCGAAGAAGGATAACTTTACCGTGGCGGCTAAAGAGTTAGCTTGTATGCCTTGCCTGCGGCACCCTACTTGTAAGCAGTATGACTGCATGACCTTCTTGACGACCGAGGAAGTTCTTGCCAAAGCCAAGCCCTGGTTAGCCGCGAAGTAGCGAGGTCCATTTGCAGACTTTTCGAACATTACATGTGGAAACCGGGATGCACTCGCTGGGCGGGCCGGCGCAAGTCGTCTACCTCATGACCGGTTTGCGGGACCGAGGACATGAAGCCGTTCTGGTATGCCCGAGGGGCAGCAGTGTCAGCAGGCATGCCCTGGACGCCGGCCTGGACGTGATCGCAGTTCCCCTGACGACCGACCTGGACCTCAGCTTCGTATTCCGGCTGTACATGATTATCAAGCGGGTCAGGCCCGATATCGTCCATCTTCACAGCAGGCGGGGAGCGGACATCATGGGCGGGCTCGCAGCTCGTGCGGCAAAGACCCCGGCGATCATACTCTCGCGCAGGATTGACAATCCGGTCAGGCGAGGATTCCTGCCCAAGATCAAGTACGGCTGCCTATGCGACCGGATAATCGCCGTGTCCGGCGGAGTGAGGAATGCCCTGGTTGAAGGCGGGGTGGACTCAGACAAGATAACGATCGTCCACAGCGTCGCCGACGCCAAGAAATACCAGAAGAAGGGCTCGGAGGCGAAGGTTCGGGCTGAGTTCGGCCTGGATGATAGCGCGAACGT
>DASRZD010000421.1:0-7987 GCA_035686805.1 Armatimonadota bacterium | reverse complement strand
GCGCGCACAATCCCCTTATTCGCGTCCTGGCTACACGGTAGTCGGTCCATCCGAGTCTGACCGGTTCAGCCCCCAGGATGATATTCTCCAGCGCCGTGAATGCCGGCACGAGCATGAAGTGCTGATGAACCATCCCGATGCCCAGGCCGATGGCCTCTCCGGCGCTCGTGATGTTGACGGCTCTTCCGAATATCTTGATCTCGCCCGAGTCAGCCGGGAGCAGGCCGTAGAGCACGTTCATGAGCGTCGTCTTGCCCGCGCCGTTTTCGCCGATGAGGGCGTGAATCTCCCCCCAGCGAGCGGAAAAACTCACCTGGTCGTTGGCAATGACGCCTGGGAAGCGCTTTGTGATGTGGAGCATCTCGATAGCGGGGATATCAACCCGTTTCATACCGCTAACATAGCATTCATGCGTGCGCGTGTCAATGTGTATGGTATACTTGGTTGTAGATGAAACGAGCGAAGTCAAAACGGCCGAAGGATTGCCCGTTCGTCGGCAAAGGCGGGCTGAAACTCCAGTTCGCGCTGGAGCATTTTGGGGTAGACGTTAGGGGATTGGTGTGCGCCGATCTCGGGTGCAACGTGGGCGGATTCACCGACTGCCTGATTCAGAACGGCGCGGCAAAGGTCTATTCGGTGGATACGTCATACGGGCTGCTGGCATGGAAGCTTAGAACCGACCCGCGAGTGGTAGTATTCGAGCGGACGAATGTGCTCCATTGGACGCCGCCTGAGAAGCTGGATTTCGTCGTCAGCGATCTGGGATGGACCCGGCAGGAGAAGGCTCTCCCGGTGATTGCGGAAATGCTCAAGCCGGAAGGACGGGCGCTTTCGCTGGTGAAGCCGCAGTACCAAGCGCCGGATGACTGGCTGGCCCGGAATGTCCTTCCCGAGGAGCGCATTCCGGAGGTCATGGAGTTGGTCCGGTCCCAAACTCCGAAGGAGCTGGAGATACTCGGGGAGGCCAGGTCGCCATATCTGGGGCATGGCGGAAATGCGGAAGTATGGCTCCTGGTGACCAGAGAGTCAGTCCCCTCCCCACGTGAGGGGGAGGGTTAGGGTGGGGGCGATGGAAAACCCTGCGATAGCCACAATCCGTGAGATCACCAAGGGCACGGAGTATGAAGGGCGGCTCTTCCTCGTCGGAGGAGTCGTTCGGGATAAGGTCATGGGACGCCTGCCGACTGAGGATGTGGACATCGTCCTCGAGGGCGATGCCCTCGAGCTCGCGCATTTCCTTTATGCTCAGCGGATTGCGGATCACAAGCCGGTCGTCTATCCCCGATTCGGGACTGCCATGGTAAGCATCAAAGGCCACACCGTCGAACTGGTGAGCGCCCGCCGTGAGAGCTACGGCCCGGAGAGCCGCAAGCCGGAAGTCGAGCTTGCCGAGCTGAAGGAGGACGTTCTGCGGCGCGATTTCACTATCAATACCTTGCTGGAGAACCTTCATACCGGCGAGATCATGGATCTCACCGGGTGCGCGATGACCGACATCGAGGCCGGCATCATCCGAACTCCCACCGATCCGCAGACTACGTTCTATGACGATCCGCTTCGAATGCTTCGGGCGGTCCGGTTTGCGGTCAGGCTGGGTTTCGACATCGAAGAGGAGACATGCAAGGCGATCCTGAGGGACGCTCCCAGACTGGCAATCGTCAGCAGGGAGCGGATCAGGGACGAGTTTGTGAAGATATTGTTGAGCGATCAGCCTGGCATGGGCCTTCGAATGCTGAAGGAACTCCGACTGCTACCGCAGTTCGCCCACGAGTTTATTGAGACTCAGGGCGTGACTCAGGATGGCGGCCACATCTATGACGTGTGGGAGCATACCCTCCATGCGCTCGATTCGCTCTCTTCCGACGCCGATCTCACCCTGAGGCTGGCGGTCCTCTTCCATGATGTCGGCAAGCCGCGAACGAAGTCGGTGGACGACCAGGGACATTCGCATTTCTATGGGCATGAGGACGTGAGCGCAGAAACCACCAGACGGGTCATGAACCGTCTGCGGTTTCCCACCAATGAGACTGCCAGGGTTATCCGACTCGTCGAGCTGCACATGCGAATTGGGGAATACAGGCGCGAGTGGAAGGAGGCAGCGGTCAAGCGGCTGATTCGCGATGCGGGCGGCGACATCGCCGATTTGCTCCGACTCGCGAGGGCCGACAGGGCGGGCGCTCAACCGAATGCTTCCATGGTGAGCCTGAATGAGCTGGAGCGCCGAATAGCGGAGACCATGCTTTCGACCACCGTGGCAGAGATGGAGAGTCCGTTAGACGGGAAGGAGATCATGGACCTGCTGGGAATTGCGCCCGGGCCTGAGGTAAAGGAGGTCAAGGAGTGGCTCACGGATCAGGTCATCGAAGGCCGCCTCACCCCAAGGGACAAGGAGAATGCGAAGAAGATTGCGCTGGCCAGGTTTGGCAGTCGTGAATGAGGGTGTAGGAGGACTCGAGCTTTCGATCGGTGAATATATCAGTTTGGTAAGTCTACTGTCTGCCGAGGGGAGGTGAGTTCATGCAAAAAGAAGAGGCGATCCGCGTGGAAGGCGTCGTGGAGGAGGCGCTCCCGAACGCCATGTTCAAGGTCAAGCTGGAAAACGATCATCAGGTACTGGCGCACGTTTCGGGCAAGATGCGCATGCACTTTATCAGAATACTGCCGGGCGACCGGGTTCAGGTCGAGCTTTCGCCCTACGATCTCTCACGCGGGCGTATCACATATCGGTACAAGTAGTCTGCGCCTGGAATAGCACAAGCAGCAGGATGGCTGAGATCAGCGCCATTCCTGCTCCATAGTAAAAGGGCGCTGACGGACTTACGGCATCCCACAGGAAACCCGCGATCAAGCTGGCAGGGAGCAAGGCTATTCCAGTCAACGTCTGATATGCCCCCAGCCCGGTTCCTCTCATATCCGCACCTACCAGATCCGTCGCAAATGCCTTCTGGATCCCGGCGGTCATCGCCGTGTATGCCCCGTAGACGGCGAACAATCCCCACACTGCGGCCGGATGCTTCACCACCGCAAAGCCGACGTACACTCCGGCGAATACCAGGAATCCGGCAAGTAAGACATTCCTGCGCCCGATCTTGTCCGATATGTCGCCGGCATGAGTGCACAGCAGCGCCGACACGCTGTTGAAGAGGACGTAGATCAGCAGGATATTCTCTGTGCTGATGCCCACATTCCTGGCTCGCAGGATCAGGAAGGCGTCGCTCGAGTTCCCCAGCGAGAACAGAGTCACTACCAGCAGGAACATCTTGAAATTGCGATTGAAGATGCTGAACTTAATGCTCGGCGGCGCCACGTGCTCTCTTTTGGTCTTGCGCTCTCGGACAAAGGTGATCAGTATCAGGACAGCCAGCACCGCAGGAATGGCGGAGAGCCAGAATATCGTCCGAAAATGCAGATGGAGCGACTTCAGCAGCCAGAATGCCAGCAGAGGGCCGGTGACCGCTCCCACAGTATCCATTGCTCGGTGGAAGCCGAATGAGATCCCTCGGCTCTCGGGCGGAGTCACATCAGCAATCAGGGCGTCTCGCGGCGCCGAGCGTATTCCCTTACCGACTCTATCGGCGAATCGGAAACCCAGCACCTGAGGCCAGCTCTGCGAGATTGCGAAAAGGGGCTTGCTAATGCTGGACAGGCCATAGCCGATGACGGTTATCCATTTCCTGTCACCGAACCGGTCGCTTAGCCAACCGGAGAACAGCCTCAGGATGCTCGCGGTACTTTCGGCAATGCCCTCTATCAGCCCCACGGCCGCAACCTGGGCGCCGAGAACGTTCGTGAGGAAGAGCGGGATGAGGGGATATATGCCCTCGGAGGATATGTCGGTCAGCAGGCTTACGATCCCCAGAGTCACGACAGTCCCAGCAATCCTGCGCCGCTTGACCTCACCCGACACGAGCATACCTCCTTGCCCCATTATAGTGTCAATCTAGCCTCGGGTCAAAGATTCATGGTTAGTCATGCCCATAGGCGGGGTATATATGCCACGCGATTCTTCCCTCATTTCATCTTCTTCCAGGGTGGTAGGATGTAAACGACTATCCAGCAGTATTACCAGAAGGGCACGGCGTCAGACATGGAAATTCGGCGTCTTCGAGACAAACTGGTTCTTGCGAGTCTCGTACTTGTCGTGCCATTTGTAATCTGGAACGTGGTGCAGCAGCTTCTTCGGTTTAGAGATGCTTACCTGTCATCAATTCATAACAATCACGACGTAGCCCATCATGTTGCTGTGGCTTTCACAAACCGTGTCCATGACCTGGCGAACATCGAGCGGACAGTTGGCTTGACCCTGTGGGGCGAGAACAGAATCCCACGACCTGAGTCTTCCGATTACCTCAAGACAGTAGCCGATAATTTTCCTTCTATCAGGTACTTATCCGCCGCAGATTCCCATGGGGTCATCTATGCAAGCAACGGCCCGCAGTTTATCGGCCTTGACCAATCACAGCGTCCTGCCGTACGCAAGGTAATCGAAGGCGCCGATTGGGCCCTGAGCGATGTCTTCCCAAACTCTCCTCAATGCATTGCTTGTCATGCAGCGCCCGAAAATGTCTGTGGGACCGTGGTCGGGATTCGAGACGGCAGTGGCAAACTTCAGGGAATCGTCCTTGCCCTCATGAACGAGGAGGATTTGACCAAGGCTCTCGGCCCGGACCTGGCAAGGTCCGGCCTGCTGGTGATCACGGACTCGAAAGGCATAGTGGAGCTCGCTCATGGAGGGCGGCTTACCCCCGATCAACGTGATTGGTCGAATCTCGCGTTCATACGGAAAGCGCTCGCAGGCAAGGCGGTCGTCATTGAGAAACTGCGCGTGCCAAATGGCGAAGTGATGTTGGGGTCGGTGGAGCCCATCCGCGAGCCGGGCTGGACTGCGAGCGTATGGCGGTCCAGAGAGGAGGTACTCGGTCCTGTCAGGCATCAGGCGGAGATCCGCGCCCTTATCGTCCTGGTGTTGACAGGATTGGCCATCGGAGCGGCCCTGATTCTGGGAAACCAGCTCTCCGGACCCGTCCTAAGTCTGGCTCAGAGCGCTCGCAAGTTTGGCGAGGGTGATCTGGGAGCCCGAGTGGACGTCCAAACCGGCGATGAAGTGGAATTTCTGGCCGATAGTTTCAACCAGATGGCTTCTACCCTTCAAGAGCGGACATCCCAGTTGAACGATGCTCTTGGGTCGGAACGCCGGCAATCCGAGCGTGCGAACCAGCTATACTCGGTTGCCCAGGGACTGGTAACGGCTTTGGAGCTCAGGGAGCGTCTGGAAGTCATCGCCCATGCGCTCGCATCGGTATGCAATGCCGGGCGGAGCCTCATTCTACTTGGGACGGGCAATCGGCTGGAGGTGGCTGCAGGACACGGCCGATTCTTTGAAGACTCGTTCAGGGGTATGATAGTCGAGATTAGCGAAGACGAGGATGAAGACGGCGAGCTTTCTAAGGGCGAGCCCCTGCTTGTGCCGGATGCGAGCAATGATCGCTGCCTCAGCCCGGACTTTGCGGAAAAACTGCAGATCAAGGGCTACCTTGCGATTCCACTTCTCAGCCAAGGGCATAGGATCGGCGTGGTTTTCATGGACAATCCCGGGGAGTATCCCACTTTCGATGATGAAGCGATTGCGACCGCACGTGTTCTGGCCGACCTTGCGGCAATTGCAATCGAGAAAGCCCGAGTCTTCGAGCGGCAGCGGAACATTGCTCGGGTCCTGCAAAAGAGCCTCCTCCCCGACATCTGCGACCGGTATGGCAAGTTCCGAATTGCCTGCGAGTACCGTGCGGCTCTGGAGGAAGCCCAACTCGGCGGCGACTTCTATGACCTGGCCTTCCTCCCCGATGGTCGGATGGCGGTCATGATAGCCGATGTATCGGGTAAGGGGCTGGAGGCGGCCGTTTCCACCGCGATGGGGAAGTACACCCTGAGGGCCATCATAACGGAGACTCCCGATCCCGGCGCAGGGCTGACGAGGGTGAATAGGTCGCTGATCCGCATGGGTACCGAATGGGGGTTCATAACCATGTTCTACGCGCTGCTGGATCTTGAGACAGGAAGGTTTAGCTCCTCGAATGCCGGCCATCCCCCGCCCATCCTGATCCGCGAATCCGGCGAGGTCTTCTGTCTGCCGAGGCGCGATGGCCAGCCGCCCCTCGGCGCATTCCCTGATATCGAGTACACACAGACGGAGCACCAACTGGAAGTGGGGGATGTATTGGTCTGCTACACGGACGGCGTGCTGGAAGCAGGACGCAACCATGATCCCTTCGAAATCGATCGCCTCGTCTCGCTGGTCACCGAACTCCGGCAATTGCCCTCCGCAGAGATCGCAGCCCGGATCCTGAAGGCAGTAGCGGAATACAGCAAAAACGTCTTTCGAGACGACATTGCCCTCATGGTGATCAAGCGGGAGTATGCTTAGAATGCGGGCGGTTGGGGTATAGATAGGTGGGTTATGGGTTATAGGTTTTGAGTTTTGGGGTTCCCTATAACCGATAACCTAAAACCTGGGGGTTCCGATGGCCTTGTTCTGCAGCACGGAGATATTCAAAGCGCTGGACGGGATGAAGTTCCCGGCCACGAAGGAAGACATCCTTGAGTATGCCCAATTCAAGGATGCCAGGGAGGCGGTCATCGTCGTCCTCAATAACCTGGATGACCGGATGATCTTTCACGACGTATCTGAAGTATGCGAAAACGCCCGAACTACCTGCAACCTTCAGGTTGTTCAGGCGCTCCAGGGCGTCTCGTTTCCAGCAGAGCGGGAGGAGTTGGTGCGCCGGGTTGAGCGCACGAATGTGCCAGGTAGCGTAATCTATGCCCTCGAAGCCCTTCCCTCAGGCTACACCTACCGCAGCCTCGACGAAGTATGTGAATACGTCCTCTGATTCCTGGTTCGTTGGAAGTTGAACGTTGAGAGTTGAATGTTGAACGTTTACTTCCCTCTGAACTCCGCCTCATTCACCATCGTGAATGCCTTGTTCTTTGGCGGGCACTCCTCGGCACAGATTCCGCATCCCTTGCAGTGCTCA
Organism: Armatimonadota bacterium; assembly: GCA_035686805.1. Taxonomy (GTDB): domain Bacteria; phylum Armatimonadota; class UBA5829; order DTJY01; family DTJY01; genus DASRZD01. Next base: position 956 of record DASRZD010000421.1, on the reverse strand, counting down.
TAATCAACGCCGATCATCTTGCCCTCTTCGTTCAGCATGATCGCCGAATCAGGGCAATATACCCAGCATATCAGACAGCTTGTGCACTTTTCCGCGTCCCATACCGGTCGCTCGGTTCTCCAGTCACCGGTCTCATACTCCGCCGATGTCCCCGGCTTCTTGATAAGTCCGCCTATGGGCAGATCCTTCCATCCAGGCTCTTTCTGCTCCTTGACTGTCATTGACTTCTCCTAACTGTCGGTCCTGTCTGTCCTATAATATCAGACTCAGCCGCCAAAGGTCAACTCCGCCCCACGCTTCGTTTCGCCGAAAATGAGTAAGGGTAAGAGACAGTTGGCAGTACTATCGGAAAGGACGGGCGCATATCATGAGCTTAAAACTTGGGCGGATACTGGGTATCCCAGTTAACATAGACGTAAGCTGGTTTGTCATTTTCGCCCTGATCGTCTATACGCTTGCCGTGGGCTATTTCCCGCAGGTGAACAGGCATCTCGCTCCGTGGATGAACTGGCTCGGTGGAGTGATTGCCGCCCTGCTGCTCTTCGCGAGCGTGCTGCTTCACGAGTTGATGCACAGTGTCGTTGCGAAGAGCAACGGCATAGGGATCGGTGGAATCACGCTCTTCATATTCGGCGGAGTCTCTCGGATGACGGACGAGCCCCAGACTCCGGCGGCTGAGCTGAGAATGGCGATCGCCGGCCCCGCGACCAGCATAGTGCTGGGTATCATCTTCTATCTGGCGGCGCGATTCGGCGGCCGGGCAGTGTTCGGAGTGCTGGGCGTGGAGATTGTTGCCTACCTGGGGTTTATCAACATCATCCTGGGGATATTCAACATGATCCCTGGATTCCCCCTTGATGGTGGCCGAGTGTTTCGGGCAATCTTGTGGGGAGCAACGAATAACCTTGAGAAGGCGACACGGTATGCCGCCTTTTCCGGGCAGGCATTCGCATGGC
>DASRZD010000420.1:0-14499 GCA_035686805.1 Armatimonadota bacterium | reverse complement strand
CGAGAACTGCCTACACCTTTCTTATGCGCCATTTATGATGCACCTCCATCAGCCTCATCCGCCGTAGCCTTGGCGGAAGCGGATTCGGCTTTCTTCCTGGTCCCTGGCTTCTTAACTGCGATCTTCTCGATCAAAACTTCTGTATAGGCCTGCCGGTGTCCATACCGGCGATGCTCGTTTTTCTTGGGCTTGAAAGTAAAGCCGTTGATCTTCTTACCACGGCCCTGAGAGAGCACTTTGCCGGTAATCTGAGCACCTTCAACTGTCGGCGATCCGATGACTTCCTCGCCGCCGCCGATAAACAGGACGTCGGAAAGCTTGATCTCCTGGCCTGCCTCGGCCTCCAGCTTCTCGATCCGGATAACGTCATTCTCGCGGACGGTATATTGCTTGCCGCCGGTTTTCAGAATTGCATACATGACAGAGCGCATTCCTTTCAAGCGGGATTCATGGCCCGGATAACCTTGCAATAATACCACACGCCCGCGATCTTGTCAACTTCGCGAAGTGGTGTATTTCCTTGGAGTGGGTAGCTCGACCGATAGGCGATCAGACAACCCATGACCAATGTTCCCGGATATTCCGGTAGTCGCAGGCTTTTCCCGCCGGAGGCGGGATCATGCGAACGCATGAATGCCTGCGCCCTCCACCCTCGAGTAAGGCACGGCCTGCGGAAGCCATGGTTGTTCTCGATGGTCGAGGCGCACCCTTATCCCGCCATGGGCGGGATAAGGGTGCGGCTACCGGTTGGCCACTCGCATGGCCACTCAACGCGAATGCGCCCCAACCTCGTTTACGGGGGTTTTTCCCCCATCAGCCATCAACCCTTCGACAAGCTCAGGACAGGCCATTCCGCTTTCGCCGGATCATCCCTGCCAAGGCCAGGATGCCGCTCCCCAGCACGAGGAGGCTCGCCGGCTCGGGGACAGCTTCGGAGACACGGAACCCGACGTTGCTGTCCTCGTTCGTCGGGTAGCTGTAGCTGCCGTACGACGCCTGGAGGTAGTTGTCGAAGATGTCGAACGAACCGCCACGCGCGCCGCGATAGGCGTAATCAGAGCCCTGATACACTATAGCCTCATTCCACTCCCAGACATTGCCGCCCTGATCGAATGTCCCATAAGCGCTCTCTGAATTCTCGAACTCGCCGACGTTGGTTCGGTAGTAGGGACTGCCTATGGTGTAACCACTCTGATAGAAGTTGGCGTTGTTGCCGCCGTCCGGGTCTGTAAGGTCGTTGCTGGGTACTGTGGGGACGTCACTCTGCATGGGGTAGTCCCAATAACCGGCATTGGTACTGCCGCCCTTGTAGTAAGCAGCCTTATGCCACTCGTCCTCGCTGGTGATCGCCCACCGCCAGTCCGCCTCGCGGTTGACCGCATTAAGCTGGGCATTCGTCGTCGCGCCATTGAGGTAGTAAGCCCCGTCCTCGGTGGTCAATGCGCTCTGCAATCCTGTAGGCTGGCCGTTGTGCAGCCAGTTGGCGAACCGTGCAGAGTCGCCCCAGGAAACGTAGTTGACGGGCCTGTTCGCCCAGTCGGATGCGACACTGTACGTGTAGCTGCCGGCAGTTCCACTCTGCTGGATCTTGCAGCCGTAGCTGCTGCTCCACATGCTGCCGTTGTACAGCCCGTAGGTGTCGGTGACTGCCACCTTATTCAGGAAGTCGGTATACTGAGCGGCGGTGACTTCATACTTGCCGATGTTGTAGGCATAGCCAACCGAGCCATAGCCAGGGGTTGCATACCGGGTGTCAGCCGCGTTCCACGGATCGCCGACCGGGACGGTGTCAATGACGACCGCCTGAGCGAGGGTGCCCAGGCACAGCAGCACAACGAGTGCCGCGAGCACAGAAACCTTCTTCATATTCGATCTCCTTCCTTGCGCCCGGCCGTCTATTCGGGCCGGGTCGGGAAACGACGAAACCCGCGGGTACATCTCGACTGCTATGAGCAACTCCAGATACGCCACGGGCCCTTGAAACCAGGTTATCACCACCCCGCCAACGTGTCAAGGGGTTTGTTGGAAACCTGGTATTTGTACCAGGTAGGCGGCGGCTCGGTGTCCCGCTTTCAGACGGGATCCCGCCAACGGCGGGAAAACCTGCCCTCCCATCTTACACCATGTGTTGGGAGGGGTGCGGCTACCGCCTTGTGCCATGAATGTGCTATCATGCGCCATATCAATGAGGAGGGATTGGTTTGAAACTAGGGACATTATTGGCTGCTTTGCTAATTCTTGGTAGGTTTGCGCAGGCCGGACCTTTGGATGACTTGGCGACCGTTAAGGATTTCAAGGCGATGCGGAGCTCCAGCGCCGATGGGAATTGGCAGAATGGAAATGGGGACGCTCGACCGATTCCATCGGGCGGCACGCTGACCCTCGCCGATCTGGCCGGCCCGGGGAAGATCGCCCACATGTGGTTCACTATCGCCGACAGGGAGCAGTTCTACGGCAAGAAGCTGGTGCTGCGGATGTATTGGGACGGCGAGACGTCGCCGAGTGTGGAGTCGCCGCTGAACGACTTCTTCATCGAGGGGCATGGGATGGATTACCCGGTAGACTCGATGCCGATACGGGTGACTTCGGAGGGACGGGCGAGGAACTGTTATTTCGCGATGCCGTTCAAGAAATCGGCGAAGATCAAGGTCACGAACGAGGGTAAGGAGACCGCGGGCGCATTCTATTACTACATTGACTGGCAGAAGCTGAGCAGTCTGCCGAAGCACACGGCGTACTTCCACGCCATGTACCGGCAGGAATTTCCCTGTGTGGTGGGGAGGGATTACCTGATCCTGGATGCTCAGGGGAAGGGGCAATTCGTCGGCTGCAACCTGTCCGTCCGCTGCCGCGAGGAAGGCTGGTGGGGCGAGGGCGACGACCGGTTCTACATTGACGGCGAAACCGAGCCGAGCTTGAGGGGCACGGGCTCGGAGGACTACTTCTGCGATGGATGGGGACTTCGGCAGATGGACGGCTTGTTCTACGGCTGCCCGATCATGGAGGGGCTGAATGTCGGCAATCGGACGACGGCATACCGCTTCCATATCCAGGACCCGGTGCCATTCACGAAATCGCTGAAAGTGACCATCGAGCACAAGGGAGCGCGCAAGTTCGCCGACGGGCATTGGTCGGGATTCGAGGAGCGGTTCGATGATTTCTCGAGTGTGGCGTACTGGTATCAGACCGAGCCGCATGCGCCGTTCCCGGCCTTCCCGACTGTGGAGGAGAGACTCTATCCGGAGATCAGGTAGGTTTCGACGAGGAGCGGGCGACCATAAAGAATGCCACCGTGAAGACGGCCATCACCGCCGCCCCGAAGAGGATCGGGTACGCAAGGTTGATCTCCGCGAGGCGGCCGCTTGTATAGGAGCATGCCGCGAATCCGATCTGGGTGGTGAACACCGCCGCTCCGCTCATCATGCCCAGGTGCTCGGGGAATATGTGTGCCAGGTGGGCGAAGTACGTGGGCCACATGGCGGAGAATGCCAGTCCGAATAGCAGGAATGATGCCGCAGCCAGAGGATAGAGTGAGAAGCTGACCGCCGGGATTGCGAAGACTACGGACGCCCCGCAAATCCCTATGATTCGGCTGGTTGTCAGTCTCTTGGAGAGCGCGCTGAAGCCAAATCGGCCGACGATCAGGCCCACGAGGAATATCGAGAGCAGCAGGTTCGATTGCCCGGCGGTGAAGCCGCGAACCTTCTGACCATAGGCCGGTATCCAGAGGGCCACCGCGATCTCGCTTCCCGCAATGAACGCGAATCCCAGGACCGCTATCCAGAAGGCCATCCCGGGGTGCCGGTCCTCGGGGTGCTTGCGCCCGATGGAGATGCTCCCACCATCCAGGAGCGCGAGGACGGCCGGGACTGCAAGTACCAGCGCCAGCACCGCGATCGCCAGGAAGCCATTCCGCCATGCCGCATACAGGAACAGGGATGCCAGCAGCGGGCCGGCCAGTTTGCCCAGGGCATTGAACCCATGGAGGAGAGTCACCCCTCGCTGGCGATCTGGAAGCATGTGGGCGCTGAGGGCATTCGACGATCCCATGAACCCGTGAGCGAAGAAGTAGCCCACCAGGCCGATGAGCGTCGCGCGGTAGTCGTGTATCAATCCTATGCTTGTGAGTGACGCCGCCACCATTATGAGCGACAGGAGGAGCGTGCGGAGTGCGCCGATCCGACTGCATACCAGGCCGCTGGCGAGTCCGCCGGTGCATCCGCCCAGGATCATGGAGAGCCCTATCATCCTCCCGGTCTGTGAGTGCGAAAGGCCGTAGGCATGCTCGATATTCAGGACGTTTGCCGGGAGGAGGCCTGCCGGGATTATGCCGGAGGTGAATCCGGCGCCCAGAACGGAGAGAATGAGTGGCACGGATCCACGAGAGGCGATCTTGCGGGACAACAGTGATCTCCTGAAGGCCCGGGGGTTGGTCCCCCGGGCCTGTTTGACTTACGAAACGGGCTCGGCGACTTTCACCGGGCCGAGGACTTCGCCGGTGGCGTATGACCTCTGCACATTCGTCAGCCGAGCCTTCACTCGCTGGCCGATGAACTTCCCGCCATTCGAGAGATCGAGCATGTACCCGTCGGTCCATGCGGCCGATCTCGGCAGGCTGATGAAGGTGCTCCGGACGACGTCCGCCTCCACGATCTGCGACTTCTTGTAGGGAAGCATCTGCTTCTCGATCTCCTGGAGGTCGCCGGGCAGGATCTCATACTTCTCGATGTGCAGATCGGGGTTTGCACGGACGTACACCGCGCGCCTCATCGGCTTCTCGATGTGGCTGATCACCTGACCACCTGCGCCTACGAGGCTGGCCGCCACCTCCGGATGTGCGGAGATCAGGAAAGCCTCATCATCCACCTCCGTCGCCAGCTTCCTCAACTCACGCTCGATCTGGATGCTCACAGACTCCGGCGAGAGAATCTTGCCTCGTCCCTGGCAATACGGGCACGCCTGATTCACGATCTCCGAGATGGTTTCACCGGTCCGCTTGCGAGTCATTTCGATAAGGCCAAGCGGGCCGATCTGCGAGATCTTGCTGCGGGTGCGATCTTTCTTCAAGGCCTTGTCCAGCGTATTGACGACGTGGTTCCTGTCCTTCGCGCTCGACATGTCAATGAAGTCAATGATGATAATCCCGCCGATATCACGAAGTCGAAGCTGCCTGGCGATCTCAGTGCCCGCCTCCAGGTTTGTCTTCAGGATCGTGTCAGAGAGGCTGGTGCTGCCGATGAACTTCCCTGTGTTGACATCAATCGCGGTCAGAGCCTCAGTCTGATCGATGGTGACGTGGCCACCGGACTTCAGCCACACCTTGCGCTTCAGCAGGCGGTCTATCTCGTTTTCGATGCTGAAGCGCTCGAAGATCGGATCGGCTTCTCTATACAGCACGATTTTCGACCTCAGTTTGGGCGAGATCAGATCTATGGTTTCCAGGGCCTTTTGATACTCAGTCTGCGAATCAACGAACATCTTGCGGATGTCGGCGCCGAAGACATCCCTGATCATCCGATACGTTAGACTCAAATCTTGATGAATCAGCCCCGGCGGGGGAGTGGTTTTCGCCCTGTCCTGGATCTGCTCCCACATGCGCAGAAGGAAATCGAGGTCATTTCGCAGGTCTCGCTCGCCGCTTCCTTCGGCCTCGGTTCGGACGATCAGCCCGAATCCGGCCGGCTTGATCTGTTCCGTGATCTTCTTCAGCCGCTCGCGCTCGCGCTTGTCGTCTATCTTGCGGGAGATGCCAATGTTCTCCGCATCGGGCATGAGGACGAGGAATCGTCCCGGGAGGGAAATCCTTGTTGAGACCCGAGCGCCTTTCGTGCCACGGGGAGCCTTCACAACCTGGACGAGGAGTTCCTGACCCACTTTAAGGAGGTCCTTGATGTTCGCCCTCTCGGGCTCTTTGCCTTCCTTGGGAAGCTCTTCGTCGGTTTCGGGGAGCACGTCGCCCGCGTAAAGAAATGCATTCCTATCGAGGCCGACGTCAACGAAAGCAGCATCCATTCCGGGAAGAACGTTCGCCACCCGGCACTTGTAGATACTGCCTGCGACCTGCTCTTCTCGCTCCACGTGCATCTCGACGAGCTTGCCGTTATCAATCAATGCGAGTCGAGTCTCGCGGGTGGTAACATTCACAACTATTTCTTTTGCCATAAGTTCACCTCCTTTCGTTTCGTAACGAGTAACGAGTAACGCGTAACCGGACGCGTTACAACTGCTTAATCCTATGCACACTCAATAAGACAATATTCGGCACTTTTTGTTCAAGTGCCTGCATGAAATCCTGCGGCCTTGCGCCTCCTGAGTCGCCTGACCTCAAACCGATCTCCAAAGTCACCGAATCTCCATCGCTGCCGGTTACCCTCGCCTCGATGAGGTTCGGCCGAAGGTCTGTCTGCTTCGTCCGATTCTCTCTTACCCTGGTGACCGGTATCTCCTTCGATTTGAGCAACTCGCCCGCTGCCTTCTCGATCGCCGATGAGTCGCCTCGCAGGGCCAACTTGAACTGAGATCCGGTCGTAACAATTCGTTTGGTTCCTTCGGGCAGGGCTTCCGCCTCCAGAACCTCTATTCCCTTAGGAAGTATCGAATTAAGCGCTTCCTTCACTTCTGACGCCGCCATGGGCTCGGCGAGTTCCAGGATGATCCGCTCGTCATTGCTGGTAACCCCCACCCCGACCGCCGATCCGAATGACATCCGAGGGCGCGGGTTGAACCCTGCCGAATACTCCACCGGAATTCGCGCCCGCCTGAGTGCGCACTCGAACGCCCGAATGAAGTCCAGGTGCGAGAGGTATTTGACCTCGCTGCCCTTTTGGAGTCTAAGAAGCACTCGATTCTGGTTCTTCGTTCTTGGTTCAGCGTTCATCGTTCACTTTCACAACCGGACAGTCCATCACGAGTCGGCTGACGCCGCAGGAATGACACTTGTCCAGGCGGCAGTCGGGCGTGACTTCACCCGATTCGGCGAGCTGATCCTCACGAATCAGGAACTCCTTGGTCTCGCCGCAATCAATGTGATCCCAGGGCAGGACTTCATTATAATCCCTCACGCGGTTGGCATAGAATCCCGGATCAATGCCCGCCTCGTCGAACGCCTGCATCCACTTCGAATAGTCGAACTCTTCGTGCCAGGCATCGAATCGGTGTCGCCGGAGCGAGCACCCCGATCCGTCGGGGCAGCCACGCCATGCGAGGAGGATCGCCTTCCCCAGTCTGCGATCGCCTCGCGACAGTACTGCCTCCAGTTGACTTGTCCGGGCGTCATGCCAGCTCAACTCGACGTGCTTCCCGACCAGCGCGCGCTTCAGGACCTCCTGCTTCCGCTCGATCTCCTCGACGGAATCCTGCGCCCGCCATTGGAAGGGCGTGTGCGGCTTGGGCACGAAACTCGCGACGCTGACATTGATCGTCGGCCGAAATCCCATGCGCTTGCCGATTCTCCAAACCTCTTGGGCGAGATGGGCGATCCCGCGGATGTCTTCGTCGGTCTCGGTTGGCAGGCCTATCATGAAATAGAGCTTCACCCGCTTCCATCCAAACCGGAACGCCGCCTCGACCGCCCCAAGGAGGTCTTCCTCGGTAACATTCTTGTTGATCACGTTCCGCAGGCGCTGAGTGCCGGCTTCAGGTGCGAGCGTGAGGCCGGACTTCCGCACCTTCTGGATCTCGGAGGCCAGCTCCATACACGCCGCATCGGCCCTCAAGGACGGGAGCGAAATCCCGATCCGCTGAGGCTCGAACCGACCGATGAAATCGCGCACCAGCCCCTCGATGCCTCGGTAATCGGCGGTCGAGAGCGAGAGGAGCGAGATCTCATCATAGCCGGTATTGTTCACCAGCCTGTCTGCAAGCTCGCCTAACTTCTCCTGCGATCTCTCCCGAACCGGGCGATAGATCATCCCGGCCTGACAGAACCGGCAGCCACGCGAGCATCCGCGCATGACCTCCAGTGCGATGCGATCATGGACCGTTTCGATGAACGGCATGACGGGCGCGTCAGGGTACTCGGCGGCATCCAGGTCCAGGACCACGCGCTTGGTAACGGCATTGTTGAGGCTGGGGACGTAGACTCCTGGAGTCTCGGCCAACCCTTGAAGGAGGGCATTCTTCCCCTTGTGTGCCTTGAAGACCTCGATGATCTCGTGGACGACTTCCTCGCCCTCGCCGATCACGAAGGCATCAACGAAATCGGCCATCGGCTCGGGATTGACAGTGCAGCATCCGCCGGCAATGATCAGTGGGGCATCTTCGCCTCGCTCGGAGGCAAGGACCGGGATGCCCGCCAGATCGAGCATGTTCAGCACATTGGTGTAGGTCAACTCGTAGCCGAGTGAGAAGCCGACAATGTCGAAATCCTTGAGAGGCTGCCCGCTCTCCAATGCATAGAGAGGGATCTCGTGCGCCCGCATCTCGGCTTCCATATCAGTCCAGGGAGCGAATACGCGTTCTGCGACCGTATCCGAACGTTTGTTCAGGATATGGTAAAGAATCCGAATGCCCAGGTTCGACATGCCGATCTCGTAGGTGTCCGGGAACGCCAGCGCGAACTTCACCTGGACGTGCGCATGATTCTTATGGACGGCGTTATACTCGCCGCCGGTATACCTCGCCGGCTTCGTGACCTTTGGCAGAATATCGTCTAATCGGTATCCCATAAACAAAAAGCTGGTGCGCCTATACCGGCACGCCAGCATATCTCCATCGGGAGAATTCTAACATAATTCCAGTCTGCCTGTCAATTTTGAGGCTGGCCCAATCTGCGGTCACGTGTTCTTCATTCGCTTCTGCTCCTTGGCAATGGCTTTCCACCTGGCTCGCTCCAGTCGGGCGGCGCCTTCGTCCATCCGACGCGAAAGATAGCCCAGCTCCTTCCTCATCTTGCGGTAATTCTCCAGGCGCTCGCGAGTGATTCGACCGGCATCGAGGGCCTCCAACACTGCGCAACCCGGTTCCGCTGTGTGCGTACAGTCCGGGAAGCGGCACTCCGAGGAAAGCCCGGCGATGTCCGAAAACGTCGCGTCGAGGCCGCCCTCGGCATCCCACAATTGCAGCTCGCGCATGCCCGGCGTATCAATGACCAGTGCGCCTGACGGGAGCACGAACATCTGACGATGCGCAGTCGCATGCCTGCCTTTGCTATCCGAGAATCTCACCTCCCGGGTTTTCTGGACCTCAGCCCCCAGCAGGTGATTGACAAGCGTTGACTTGCCGACGCCCGAAGAACCGAGAAGCGCGCAAGTGACGCCTGGGCGAAGATACTCATCCAGGGCGGCAATTCCGATGCCATTGATCGAGCTGATGGCAAAAACCGGGACATCCGGCATTCGCGCACGAACCTCATCGGTCCTTGACATGGAATCAGCGCAAGCATCGGATTTGGTCAGGAGGACTACCGGACATGCCCCAGACTCACGTGACAGCGCCAGATAGCGTTCGATGCGGTTGAGGCTGAAATCATTGTCCAGGGCGACCGCCACGAAGACGATGTCCACATTCGCGGCGATCGGCTGTGCCGCTGCCCGCCCGCCGGCCTCCTTCCGGCAGAAGAGGCTCGTGCGTGGGAGTACCGCATGGATCTGCGCCCTTGGAGTTGACTCCTCCAATATCGTCGCCGCCACCCAATCGCCGACGACAGGCAGATCTTCGGACGTAGTCGCGCCATGCTTTAGACGGCCGGTGGGCAGGGCAGGCATCTCTCCCGCCTCAGTGAATGCCAGGTAGTGACCTCGGACCCGAAGCGAAATCCTGATGGGGACACGGCCAGCAGTTGAGTATTCCTGGAAAGCCGCCGCCAGGCGGTCGTTCCATCCAAAGCGTGCAAGGTTCAATTTTTGTCCCTCCAAGTGTACAAACACGACAAAGGATGTACCACTCAGGGGATGCTCCAAATGGGGTATGCAGCAGAAGTCTCAGGAGGTCGCCTGGAGGCACATCACCGGATAAGTGATCTTGTTGCTCTCAAGAACAGATTCCACAACGCGCCTCCTTTTCGGGGAATTCGGCCCACGGGCCTGTCATCATGATACCAGAGTAGGAAGCGGGAGTCAATGGCTTTCCGACAACGTTCCAGTTTCCACCTGAGACACACTACTTCCCTGCCGAGAGCAGGAACATCTCGTAGGTCATGTGCATAGTGGCGGCGGCGTTGCCGACAGGCTGGCCCTGGATCTCGGGGATATTGACGTTTACCTGCACGTCAACCTGCCCGTCCGTGCGGATCAACTGCCCTCGCTCGGCTGAGAAGTAGACCGTGCCGTCACCAAGGAAGGCGCCGTCCATCTTCATTCCGGGCGGCAGTTGTGCGCTCGTTCCCTGAAATGACTGGGCAATGGCCGAATCCAGGTTCAGGTTTCCGCCGATGGACTCCTTGATCGCGGCAACCGTGTACTTGCCAAGCTTCATGTTCGAACTCACCAGTGTCCCTCTTGTCTGGAACTTGCCGACGCCTGGTATCTCAGGGATTTCCTGAGTCCATGAGTCGCCCACCATGAGTTCGGCATCCGGAAGCAAGGATTGGCCGAAACCGTTTGCACCCAGCATCTGATTGGCCATGATTCCGTTCACGGTCGCCCCAGCGCTCTGTATCTGGCCGGTCTTTGCCATAACCATGGTGATGACTGGAATCTGTTTCACCGGGAGGTCACGCGCCTCGTTGCCAAGCTGCATGCGCATTGACTCGAAAGCAACATTGAGCTCAGCGTTACCATCGGGGAGAATGCGCTTTGTTCGCTGCCGGTAGACTGCAGACATTCGGACTGGGATGGTAAGCGACTTGCCGGTAGACGGCGCATCCAACTGGACATTGGCATCGAAGACTATCTTATACCTCAGCAGCTCCCCGGGCGTGAACTTGTACTGGAGCTTGACTGTATCCTGGCAATATGCCTGAGCGCAGAACACCAGGCATAGGGAAAGCAATATGGCGATTCGTTTCAACTGAGAACCCTCCTTGATTCGGTCGGACGTGTCAGACAAGTCGGACTGGTCTGACTAGTAGGTTGTGCCATGCGAGGAGGTAGTATTGTAGAAGAAATGTTGCTAGCGAGAGATCAGCCGCACATAATCCAATGAGATATGGGCATCCTTCGCGTCAGTGGGATCGAGGCGGAAGGCGGTGATGGTTGACTTCCATGCGGGATTAGCGGCCAGGTCAAGACGGTAGATGTGGAATTCGCCGTCGGCAATGATCTCGAATTTGGCGCTTGCCAGTTCCACGAATCCCTTGCCATGAGGGGCCCAGAAAAGCTGAGCGCCCCTGCCCTTATCCACTTTCATGCGTATCTCGATCGCCGGGTATTTCGATGCCTGGACTTCGGTGATGCCGGAGTAGATGGCGGGGTCTATGCCATTCGAGACGGCGGTCAGGCAGCCGTTCTCGACCTTGCCGCCGGTGAGGTTCTGGGAGGGGTCCCAGCCGGGTGAAGCGGGATCGTCGAACTCCCAAGCGGTCACGGGTTTGGGTTTCTCAAGCTCATAAGGGCCGAGTCCCACGTCCTGGGGGACGATGTCCTCGTGCTCTTTGGGGGCATTGGTGAAGACCTCGCGGATGGCATCCACGTGGCCGAAGCCGAACTCCTGGTGCGGCTCGGTGTAGTCCCCTTCCCCAAACTCGTTCCATGCCTCGATGAGGATGACCTTGGGGGATCGCTTCGCCAGGAACTCGCGGGCATTCAGGAGCATTTGCCTGAACTTCTCAGGCGTCTTGCCGGTTCGGGCGCGGGCATTCGGGCCGTGCCAGGGTCGCGAATCCCATCCCGGCTCGGTGACGGGGATGTACGGCAGGGTCGTCTGTTCGGCGATGGAGTCCCAGATCTCCTTGTAACCGGTGACCATATCGTCATAGGGGGCGACGATCTTACCCTTGTCGCCGGCGGAAGGATAGTTATAGCCCGAAGCCGCGTCATACCCCTCCGCCTCCAGGGCCGCGAGCTGCCCCCGATTCGGGCCGGCGCACCCGACGAGGTAGATGCCGGGCAGGCCCTTTGCCTTCGCCATGTCACGAGACTTGTCGAAGGCCGCTTTGACCCCATCGAGGCCCATGTCTTCGGTCAGGCGGTGAGGCGAGAATATGACGACGACCGGCTTGCCATCCACCTTGAAGTAGTCGGGGCGGAGGAAATAGTTATCCAGCCAGTAGTTGGTCACATTGACCATGTCCTCGGCGGAGGAGGTTCCCGGCGCATTGTGGTTCGCCCAGAGGAGGCAGAACTTGATCTTGTCATGATATCTGGCGTTGAAGAAGGCTTTGTGGATGCCGTGCTCCAACTGACGGCCGCCGGCAGACCAATACCAGTCATAGACGATGAAGGTCACCCCATGCTCGACCATCCACTTGATCTGCCAGTCCGCGACCTCGGGGTCGCCCTCTCGGTAGTAGCCGAGGATCGGACGCCTCTCGGGGAACTCGTCCAGAACAGCCCACTGTCGGTATGTGGCCCATCCGGGGAAATAGTACATGCCGACCTCGACCTCGCCCCTGACAGGCTTGGGCTCGGGGACGTAGGAGGATGGCTTGGCGGTGACAGGCGGATCCCACTCCAAAGTTGATTTGGCGGACATGTCCACTCCTTTGCCGGTGATGCGGAGCTCGGCGATGGATTTCTTCGAGGTCACTTGCCAGGTGAGCGGCTTGCTCTCGCCCGGTTTTAGCGAGGGGACTGCAAGCGTCTTGCCGTCCTTCAGGTAAGCCTTGAGGTCGCCGGAATCTTCGCCGCCAATGTTGATGATCTTCGCCTGGAGGATGGCCGGATTGCCGACCCGATTAATCGCCTCTTTTAGCCGGAAATCCCTGATCTCAATCTCCGCCGGGCCGCGAGGAGTCTTGCTTGCGCCGACGAACTCGATCTCCGTCTTGCCGGAGAGCTCCAGCCCCAGCATCCGAACCCTTCCCTGCCAATCGGCGACTTGCTCCATGGGGATATTGTACGCGTGCCGTTGACCATCCGGCCTCAACATCACCGTGTACGAGCGAAGGCCCGGCAGCCCATCGGTCACCCACTGCAGCGAGGCAGGGGCGGCGTCCTTTGTCCGAGCCACGAGGGTCAGCCAGGGATAGGATTCGGCCTCGAAGTCCAGCCTGGGAGAAAGACGCTTCTCGCCGATAGAAGCCCATTGAGGGTTCTCGAAGAAAGGGTCACTGGCAGTGCCGGGCTCGATTTCGGCGATCTTGATGTAGTCAATGGCGAACTCGGAGTCCTCGGGAGGGTCTATGCGGATGCGGACGATCTTGCCGAGCGCCTGCCAGAAGGGCAAGATGCGGTAGGTTTGGAAGTCACCCGCCTTGTACTCGATGGTTTGCACCCAGTCAGGCCGGAAGCCCTTGTACTCGCCCTCGGCGGAGTTGGTGTAGTAAAGCTCCCCATGGCCGTCTTTGCTGCATTTCATCCGTATCTCGACGAATTGGTAGGGAGAGACCTGTATCTCGAATGAAGGTCCGGCGACGGATGGGTCTTTATCAACCGAGCGTCCGGTCAGGCAGCCGTCCTTGACGGCGATACCGTCTACTCTGATCGTCTGCGTCCAGGCATCATCCGGCGAGTCGAAGTTCCACTCGACAAGGATTTTGGCAGGCGCAGACATTGCAGGCATGGATAAGATCAGGATAGCGGTTATAACCAATCGGTGCATCCGGCCCCCCCAGTACTCCTATACTCCACCACTCCATTACTCCTCCGATGAAGCCGCTTCCTTCCCAAGCCCGAAGAGATTTCTCGCATTGGTATCAAGGATTCGCGTCATGACGTCCTTGGGAACGTTGCTGTCTTGGATGAGGGCGAGCATCGAGGCCGGGTTGGCGAACGGTAGATCGCTCCCGAACAGCACCCTCCTTGGGCCGAAGCTCTCGACCGCCTCCTCGATCTTCTCTGAGTCGAGCGTGCCGGAGGTTTCGAGAAAAACATTTAGCAATTGGCTTAGCCCCATCACGCCCTTCCAGGCCTCACTGCCCATTGAGCCGAGGATGAACTTGATGGTCGCGAACTCGGCGGCGATCTGCTCGGCTGCGGAGATCGCATCGCAGCTCGTCACGTCGAGCATGACCGGCTTGGTGAATCGGCGGTAGGCATTCAGGACCTCACGGCAATCGTCCAGGTTCGGGAACGGCTTGGATGAGCCTTGGAACATCGCCATTGCCACGAACTTCGGCAGGACCATCGTCTGGCGCATGAGTCGGATGGATTCCTCGGGGAAGACCGGATTGACGACCAGATAGCCATACAGGCGGTCGTCACCCTTGATGGCATCCAGGAGTTCCTTGTTGCCATGGGGGAAATCCGCGTCAACCGCCAGTCTGGGGATTAGGATCGCGGTTTCAATGCCGAACCGGTCCAAGGCCTTCTTCACGCCCTCGATCCCGAATGGGCGTCCGAGGGTGTCGCGGCGGGAGAAATTCGCTCGAATGTCAATGGGCATTGTTCTATAATACCTGCATTTCGGTTATTCGTATGTCTCCACCAGGGCGACCATGCGACCCTGCTGATCATAGACTAT
>DASRZD010000419.1:0-4298 GCA_035686805.1 Armatimonadota bacterium | reverse complement strand
AAGGACGAGCGGATCGTGGACGGCCGCCGTGTCAGGGATTGGGTCGGTGCCGTGAACTCCCATCCCGATTTCACCATTGAAAACCACGGTTTCTTCCACCCATCCTACACTATGGTCAGCCCGGCGGAGGTCGGTCAGGGCGCGATGTTTTATAAGTACGCCGGAAACCCGATCCCCGAGGCGGCGGGGCATCATCTGCTCGATAATTGGCGGCTCATGCAGAACATCATGCTTCCATCCAGCTACTGGGCGTTCACTCAGGGAATGGACTGGGCGCTGAACAGCGAGGGCCATATCCACTATCTGGCGTGGCTGGCGACATACTCCAAGGACCCTCTTGCCGCCGGGATGGAAAGACGGTTGGCGCAGTACATATCGGGCCACCAGCAGATCCATGGCGGTGAGAACTTCGCCGGTCCGGCCTCGAGGCTGGGATTCGCGAGGGAGGCAATCGTCGCCGAGCGGCTGTCATACAGCTACTTCTACCATCGCCTGCTCGGGGGCATTGAGAGCGACAAGACCATAGAGGTTTCGCCCGAACTGCTGGGGGTTCGGCGGTATACTTTCGTTGACGTGATCACTCACTGCACCGGGAGCAAATTCGCCTCGTTCTCGTGGAAGAACAAGATCATGGGCTTGGTGATGCCGATCGCGGATCATCTGGAAAACCCGTGTTTCACGTCGCCGAATACCAGCAGCCTGGTGGGCTCGTTCGCCCTGGAGGGCGGTTCGAGCGGGCTGAAGGTTCTGGAGCGAACCTGGCACAAGACGGCTGACGGCTTCGAGACCGAGGGCAAGCTGCAAGTCGGTCATCTGAAACAGACGATCAAGTTCATCTCCGTGGGAGAGAAGACCGTCATCTACATGGACCGCGTCACGGCAGACTACGATGTCACGGTCAAGCAAGAGTTGGGGGCCTATGTCACCATCGAGAACGACGAGTTCACGGGCGATCAACGCACGCTCTATTGGGCCGGCGGAAGTCAGGTCGTGAAAGGGCCGGATACCGAGGGCCTCATCCGCATTCCAGGAAATTGGGCGAATGTGGACGGCCGGCTGGGGATGGTGGCCCCGACAGATCGGGGCGGGCTGGTCAAGGGCTCGGGACTCGCATACCGGGACGTAAAGCCGTACAATCGGGACGGCGCTCGAGAGGACTTCCTCTTCGGCTCATACTCGGAAGCGCCTCGGAAGTTCAAGGCCGGGGAAGAAGTCGCGAGGAGGATAGTCGTCCTCTTCACCGAAACCAGCCCGGAAGAGACGGCGTCGCTGGCGGAGAAGATCCAAGTCATCGGCGATACCCTTCACCTCACCCTGCCGGAGGGCGGGGAGCATGAATTCCCCGCAATCAATCGTCTTAATTAGGTGGTAGCGCCAGGGGAAGGCATGGTAATGTAGACCAGCAGACAAGCGCACTCCCCACGTTCGAGATCCGCTTCGATGGTCAGGGAAGCCTTATCTGCCTAAAGATAAGCCCACTGTGGAAGTCTCATTAAGGTTCAGTAGACTCCAAAGTTAGGGATCTGCTATTTCTGGCTGTCCTTCGTCTTAAAGAAGTCCTGAAGCTCTTGAGGGCTCATATTCCTCAATCGGTCGCCTATACGACGAATGTCATCACTGAGCAAGGATTCTGCAAAACTATCCATCTCCCTTTCGGCATCTTCGCGTTCGTCCGGGTTGAGGTCCTTACTAAGTTGTCCCATCACTCGGCGACAGGAGAAGCATTTGTGTACTTTCCAACGTGGAGTTTCTTTAACCAAGCCCATGACAGATTTACAGTCGCTGCATTCAACGGTTTCCATCCCGATTCACCTCCAAATGTGATCAACCACTGACTGAGACTACCGAAACAGGTCCTTCAGATGCTCATTGTCTGCAAACTGGTTTTGGCTCAACTGGCGATGGCTTCAGCGAAGTCGGCCACGAAACTCTCCACATGCTCCTCGGGGATGTATCTGAGTGTCGGTATCGGCGTATACACCTCCTTATTCCGTAGGCGATTCGCAATCAAGCTGGCATCCGCAGGATGCAACAGGTAACCTAGATCAACGATTCCATGAGCTACGCCGATAGGCTCTATCGGAGGCTCGGCAGAGTCCTTCGCAGAAGTGTAAGACCGGCTTTGACACTTAGGCAATTCAAGCACAAACATGTTGCAGGGGCTACAGGAAGAGAAGAAGCGCAAGAGCATTTCAAGGTAGAGGTCTTCGAATACGACGTTCTCCTGCACCAGGCTCAGTCCACGATATTCCGTCAGGTAGGACGAGTTGGGCCTGATCGATGGCCACAGAGTGAACTTGTCCAACTGCTTAGGCGTCTCGCCATGTCCATGGACAAAACAGAAAGCCTCACCGTGGTGCGTAGTTAGGAGATCTCCGATCAGAGCGCAACGGTCATCATCCCATGTCGGGACGAGCGATCTGACTAACTCAAAGTCTGGAAACAGCAGAACTGCACGTTGTCTTCCAATTCGACTTCTGTAGAACGTTCCGGGAGGGAAACACAGGTTACCGTGGGCACGGCACTCACCAGTAGAGACTATTGCCATAAACCGCTTCCTGAATTCCCCCCACGAGGTGTTATAACGTAATAGAGCATCCTGGGTGATCTGGAGACCGGGACTATCTTTGATGAAGTTACGAAAGCTGGCCGTCACCGACTCAAAGGCTGAACTCTCCAATGGAAGCAACAGATCCTGCATGATCACAGCATGCTCTCTTGGCCACCGGTACACCACACCGTGGTATACTGAATCGGTAACAGGTGTGAAAAAGGGCGCTTCATGTGATGCAAAGAACAAGGCTATCGAGGGGTCTGTAGTAGCATCGAGCGCTGTGGAGGTAAACCCATACTGCTGACAGAACGCATCGCCCAGGTCATCACCTATAAGCACACTCATCCCTCGGACAACACTTTCGGAAAGTGAGATACCGAGACTCCTCATCGACTGAATGTGTGGCTGATTGAAGAAGTCACGAAATCCGCTCTGAAAATCAGACTCGGAGAGATCCCAACTTGTCTTCCCATCGTTGATGTCCTCCGATTCTACCTCTTCGTGGATACCCTTGCGGTAGGTATTCATTTCCTCTTTGAGCGCCGACACGGGTCTTGTGACTCCAGCCCACTTGGAACCTCCGTTTGACGATTGAAAAGGTATGAACTTACGACGAAGTCCAGAAGGAATCAAGGGACCTTCATAGACTCTCGTTTGGCCTCGGAAAACGTACTGTTCCGGTTCATCGTTTTCAAGGAAATCAAGTAGTGCCCTGGTACTCTTAAACAGTCGCTGCTTGTCCATACCTGTGCTCAAACTAGGCGTGAAGCTACCGATCGCATGCATCTGGGCAGCCGAACCACTTCAACATCTTCCGGTCTAGGTAACTGTCCCGGCACGTACGATTAGACGGCAGAGGAATACTATCCTCCTTATGATGTCTCAATAAGCATGCCAGTGCTTCTCCACTCCCTCAATCCCAATCGCCGAAAGCTCCTTCCTAGTCAAACCATACTTCTCCGCCACCTCCAGCCGGGCCGAAAAGCGAAACGCCTGAGTCGCCTTCGCATTCTTCCTTAGCTGCCAGGGCGTTACGTACTCGCCGGTAAGAGAGTACTGCCGGCATGCTTCTGCCGACCGTTTGGAGCAAGAGATCGCCAATCTCACCAAGTCCGTTGCAGCCGAGGTAGACCCGGCAACACTGCGGACGGCCGTAAACGACAGGGCAGCCGCATAGCAAAACTCAAAGCCATGAATGAAGTCGAGCTGCCTCGAACGATAGCGAAGAAGGAAATGGAAGCCCTTGCTGCAGAAATCCGCCAGATAGCGGAAAGCCGTGATACGGACCGAAAGCGCTCAGCAATTCGGAAGTATATCACGGCCGGCACTCATCCTCTACCTGCCGTGCGACCGCCTTCATGGCTGCCCTACGCTCGGCTTCCCAATCTCCAGGTACGCCCTTTGCATCACGGAGTATGCCCGCCAAGTCGGCTATGGACTTGATCGGCTTGATGATGATCTCTTTTTCGCCAATGTCCAATCGGATACCTGACTTCGGCTTGATGCCGAGCTTCTTGCGGGCGGCCGCAGGTATGGTGATTTGACCTCTTGCAGATACTCTGATTATGGTCACAGGTCTGCACCTCCATCTGACGCAAGCACGTCTACCCCATCGCCTCTTGCATCATCCCCGATGCGAGGGTGAGGAGTTCGGGGCCGCGGGTGGGGTTAGGGTCATCAACGATCATCCGCCAGACGCCGGCTTCGGTGCGCGAGCCTCGGACGAAGACGAATGCACGGTCCT
>DASRZD010000418.1:0-3756 GCA_035686805.1 Armatimonadota bacterium | reverse complement strand
GCGACCTTGAGCGGGGTGGGTTTGGGACTCAACTGGGCAGGGCCGAACCGGTGGAGTGCCAAAACCTATCTTGCTGCACGGATCGGGTCTGCTCCGGCACTCGTGATCGATTCCTCCTCGGCACGCGCATGGATCGAGATCAACAAGGGTTACTGAACCAGTCGCCCTGCCGGCAGGGCGCATTCAACCCGTCTTGCGAAGATTCACCAGGAGTCTTCCACACTGCTTATTCCAATATCAATTGGACAGAAACAGGGTAATAGAAATTATCGCCGGGCTGGCCAGATCTCGGTTGCTTTGATAAAGAACTGCAGGTAGTGTTCACCAAATTGGCAACGGACCATTCCACACGGATATGTCCTCATATTCGTTGTTCATTGGGTTCGTGCTGGTTTTTCACGTAGCCGCAAGAGCACCTAAGCCGGTCTTAAAACTCACGCCACGAATTGGGACTCACATGAGTGACAAAAATATTTTTGTAGAGCGCCGGCCCCAAGGTGATTATGCGATTAGGCAACATGATTCAGAAAGGGCCAGTGACGTTAAGCCCACGCAGGCGGAAGCAATAACACGGGCGCGGGAAATCAATCCGGGTGCGGCGATCCATGTTGAGCGCGTTCGCCACACGACGGGCGGGAATCCAGATAAGTGGCATAGGCCATAGGTCCCACTCACTGGCCAAGCCTCGTAATCTCGCGCTCCACGAGGATCTACGTGATGAATCGATTTGTTTTCCGCGTCTATTTCGAATACAACGGGCCATCGCATGCTGACCCATTCCGCTCTCAGAAAGAACCTCACGAAATCGCCGAGGCGCTGAGGCACTTCCCTAATGAATTGCCGCACTATCTCGCCGATCTAGATGCCACCGTTACCGACGACCCAGCCAAGCAGGATTCCAACTCAATTATTGTTACAGTTCTGACGACCCTTAACGAAGCCGAGCTGTATGAACCTCTAAAGCGATGCCTCAACGGGCTTGATTTGTTCGCTACTAAACTCGAACAGACGACGGTCGCCGTACATCCGCAAGCCACGTAGGCGGGCAGGGATGCGAAAGACACTAAGCCAGGGTATCGTCGGTACGTCGATCGTTGCCATCGCCGTTTGGTGGATCTACACGAGCGGCCCACATGACGACCACTTCTATGTTGCCGTGACTGCCATGGCGACAGTTGCGATCGCCGTGGCCACTATCTGGGCGATAAGTGCTCAGGTGGCCACAGCCAGGTCTG
This sequence comes from Armatimonadota bacterium, assembly GCA_035686805.1. GTDB lineage: Bacteria > Armatimonadota > UBA5829 > DTJY01 > DTJY01 > DASRZD01. The sequence continues at coordinate 2,521 of DASRZD010000418.1, read as the reverse complement.
TAGCCGGGGTTCAGATCCTACTGCAAATCATGGACAAGTTCGATTCTGACGACATGGTTGCCAAGCGGGATCGGCTGGCAATGCTCTTGGTCGGCAATAGTGCCGTGCTGACAGCGGACGGGGAAGCGGTGTTGGATTTCTTCGAGACGGTGGGGCATTTGACGAAGAAGAATTCGCTGGATCTCGACATGGTCGACAACGGCTTCAGTTTATACCTTCGATACTATTGGACGGCACTTGCGCCCTTCGTTAGAGAGCGTCGGCGCACCTATAGCGATCCGACGCTCTACGAGCACGCCGAGTGGCTCAACGAGACTCTATGCAGGCGCGAACGTGTAGCTGGGCGTTCAGAGGATATTCCGCCTCAGCAGCTTGAAGAATTTTTCCGGACCGAGACGAAAGTCCTGGTTCCTCGCTAGTCCTCCGGCGGGATCGTGGAAACCCTACTATGACTCACCGACCAATCGACCAGCACGCGGTACGGATCCCCCAGAGCTCTGGTCTGCTGCCATGCTTATACGTACCAGTCGCCGCACGAGACACAAATGCTATTGAGACTTACGTCGGCAAAATTCTCGGCCCCCTAGCAAGGGGCTCGCCGAGTAAAGCGCTGCTCGTTGAGGCGCATGCACCAGAGAGTGCCGACGTCCGCTTGCCGATATGGAGCCTGCCCGAAGCAGCAGTTCTGCACCACCCGAGGCAGGTATGGGTTGACGTCGACTACAGCGGTTACCGGCGCTCATATATCCAAGCATTTCCGGATGTTGATTTGGCTGGCCTGGTCCTGGACCATGTGATGAATAGACGCGTCGCGCGTCTCAAAGGATTCACGTATCTGCGAATCGTACCAATATCCAGACCGGCTAACTCGAGCCATGGTGGTCTATCTGAAGGATGGGGCGTTGCGTATCATAGCTCACCAAGGATGATGGAACTCAACAGAGCATCCCAAGCAGTCGTTCAGTATGCCGACCTAGCTGACATCGTGAAAATGCTGAACATGGAGGGCGGCGGCTCATTTATGGACATCGTCAACGAAGCTCAAAGGCTGGTGGATCTACCTTCACGCTGATTCTGGACGCATGAATAAGAACGCGCTCAAAAAGAACCTGTACGCTCGCATCCGCCTTCGCCCAATTGCGAAGCGGTATGAAGCTCAAACGGAGATGGAGTCGCTCGATGATGACTGGATTATTGATTGGATCGATGACGCTGGAGTGAGAATCCGTAATACTCGTACTTCCCATGTCACCACACTGGGCTACGATCACATCCATCACTTTATGTCAGACCCAGACAGATCAATACATGGTGGGCTCAACTTCGGGTTCCTTATTATGAATGTTCAGGTCCACTTTGAGGGCAATCGCCTATGGATCGAGCCAACGACACGTCCCGGCGAAGCAATCTAGCTCGGCGTGCGCTCCTGTCGTCGCACCGCTGAGTTTGGTCGTTGAATGACGGCTCCGGGGAAGATCGACAGACGGGTTTGGGTCGACAGTGCGCGTTACTTCCCTATCTGCGAGAATGCAAGGCAGTTCGTCAGAAGCGAAAGGAATGCTGTGAGGTTCGTCGCCCTGGATGTCGAGACTGCAAACCCGGACATGTCGAGCATCTGCCAGATTGGCATCGTCCGCTTCGAGGACGGAGCCCCCGTTGAAACTTGGTCGTCGCTCGTCGATCCGAAGGACTACTTCGACGAGATGAACGTGTCCATTCATGGGATCGAGGAGGAGGATGTGCGGGGAGCTCCGGATTTCAAGCAGGTTTCCGCTGAAATCAACCGACGTGTCGAAGGGCAGGTAGTCGCGATCCACACGGCCTTCGACAGAAACGCCATCGCGCAGGCCGCATCCCGGCACGGAGCCGCGCCTCCGGAGTGCTCTTGGCTTAACACGGCAAGCGTCGCCCGCCGGGCTTGGCCCGAGGTGGCCCAGCGAGGCTATGGTCTGGCTCCGCTGGCCGTGAAACTCGGCATTGAGTTCAAGCACCACGACGCGGCGGAAGACGCAAGGGCTGCCGGGATGATTCTCGTCCGGGCCATGACCGAGATGGACCTTGATTTGGCCGGATGGATGGACCGGGTTAAACGTCCTATCCATGGCGACAGCGTGGCTCATGACGGCAATCCGGAAGGCCCACTTTACGGCGAGGTGGTCGTCTTCACCGGAGCGTTAATCATTCCTCGGCACGAGGCCGCCGACTTGGCAGCTCGGGCCGGATGCGAGACTGCCGACGGGGTCACCAAGCACACTACCCTCCTTGTCGTTGGCGACCAGGACATACACCTGCTGAACGGACACGAAAAGAGCAACAAGTACCGCAAGGCAGAGGAAATGATCGCAAAAGGGAAACCGATCCGCATACTCACCGAGACCGATTTCCTTTCGATAGTGACCCGGCCATGATGCCCGGCTTTGTCCGGGTGGACTGCCACACCTTCTATGCCGATGTCTGGTGTTACGCCCTTCGCTGCCTGAGGCGCGGCGAGGTCTGACGTCCCGAGGACGGCGAGGGCATT